>NZ_RZPW01000258.1:0-7796 GCF_003998455.1 Mesorhizobium sp. M7A.F.Ca.CA.001.08.2.1
GAACAGGGGCAGCGGCGTGACCAGCGTTACCGCCAAGGGCGACGTAGCGGGAACCGGCTACACAGGCATCGTAGCCGTCAACGGCACCATCACGCTCAATCCAGACGGCACGATTGCCAGCGTTGCGGCAAACGCCAACGCCACCGACCTGACGGTCGACGCGGCGGCGGCCAGCGGCAGCGACTATGGAATCTACACCTACAATGCGGGCACAGGCGACACCCAAGTCACGGCAAAAGGCGCGGTGACCGGGACCACCGGTCCCGGCATCTATGCCCGGACCTCAGGAAAGAACCTGACGATTGACGCCAAGGCCGTCAGCGGCGCCAACACGGGCCTCGTTGCCTTCAACTTCGGCACCGGCGCCACCAAGGTTACGGCGAAAGGTACGGTGACCGGTGCATCCGGTGCCGGCATCCTGGCAAGAACCGGTACCACAACGACAGGCGGCGTCATAGTCGACGCCGCCGGAGCCGGTGGCGGCCTCACCGGCATCCAGGTCGAAAACAACGGCGCCGGTGCCACCACCATCACGGCGACAGGCACGGTTGAAGGCGGCGACGCGGCGATCAAGGCGGTGTCGTCCGCGGGCCAGGCGATCTCCATCACCACCAGCGGTCTGGTGCGCAACAGCTCGGAGATAGCTAGCCTTGTGGCGGTAGAGACCTCGGGTGGGCCGGTGACCTTCACCAACAATGGCGGGCTGCTTGGCACCGTCAAGCTCGGCACCGCCGCCAATATTGTCGCCAATAACGCAACCTGGAACACCGCCGGCATCAATGAGTTTGGTGGCGGCACACTGACCAATGATGCTGGCAAGGACATTGTCACCGCCGCCGTCGGTTATAATAGCCCGGTGACGACGACATTCAAGGCGTTGTCGAACTTCACCAACAATGGCAGGCTGACCATGGCCAATGGCATTGCCGGCGATGTCACCAACCAGTTTGCCGGCGATGCGACGTTCGCGGCCGGCTCGGTGCTGGCCGTCGATATCAATGGCACGGGTGCATCCGACCGGTTCGCAGTCGAAGGAACGGCCGATCTGTCCGGCGCGACGCTGGCGGTAACGGCTCAGGGCCTCGCCGTCGGCACCTACATGGTGGTGTCCGCCGGCAGCGGGCTTGGCGGGACGACATTCCAGGCGTTGACCGGTGTCACCAGCACCGCCTTCCTGTCCGTGACGGACACCTACGACGCCTACAATGCCTATCTCGATGTAACCAAGGTTCGCGCCTTCACTGACGCCGGGTTGACGCCGAACCAGATCGCCACCGGCGAAGGTCTGGACAGCCTGACCGGTGGGGCTGTGTTCGGCGCCGTCGCCGGGTTGGCCACCGATGCCGAGGCACGCGCTGCCTTCGACCAGCTTTCGGGCGAAGTCCACGCCTCGGCCAAGGGCATGCTGCTCGAGGACAGCCGCTTCGTGCGCGATGCGGCCACTTCTCGTATCCGCGCCGCCTTCGGCGATGTTGGCGCGGCCGCATTGCCGGTCATGGCCTATGGCGATGGTGGCCCTGAAATGGTTGCCGCCGATACTGACCGCTTTGCCGTCTGGGGCCAGGCTTTCGGGTCCTGGGGCAATACCGACAGCGAGGGCAACGCCGCTGCCTTCGATCGTTCGACGGGGGGCCTGCTGGCGGGCGCCGACACGCTGGTGGGCGGCTGGCGTGTCGGTTTGCTCGGCGGCTACAGCCATTCGAGCTTCGATGCCGACGATCGCAATTCTTCGGGCAAGAGCGACAGCTATCATCTCGGTCTCTATGGTGGCACCAATTGGGGCGCCATCGCTTTCCGCACCGGCGCTGCTTACAGCTGGAGCAGCCTTTCGACCAACCGCTCGGTTGCTTTCAACGGCTTCACGGATGGGTTGTCGGCCGACTACGATGCCGGCACCGCGCAAGTCTTTGGCGAACTCGCCTACAAGGCCGATGCCGGACAATTCAAGTTCGAACCGTTCGCCAACCTGGCCTATGTCAGCGTCCATACCGACGGCTTCACCGAAGACGGTGGCGATGCGGCACTGACCAGCGCCGGTACGTCCACCGATGCGACCTTCACCACGCTCGGCCTGCGCGGTTCCTCGGACTTCGCGTTTGGCGGCATGAACGTCACCGCGCGCGGCATGCTCGGCTGGCGTCATGCCTTCGGCGACGTCACGCCGACCTCGACCTTCGCCTTCGCTGGCGGCGACGCCTTCACCATCGCCGGGGTGCCGATCGCCAGGGATGCGGCCGTCATCGAGGCTGGGCTCGACTTCAACCTCGCTTCCAACGCTAAGCTCGGCCTGTCCTACACCGGCCAGTTCGGCGGCGGCGGTGTCGATCAGGGCGCCAAGGTCGATCTTGCCGTGAAGTTCTGACGGCGACAGGTGGCGAGCAGCAAGAAGCGCACCGTCACCATGACAAGAAACTGCTGGAGGTCGCATGGTCAAGTCAAAGGTCGATTTCCACACGAAGCATGAAAGCGGTTTTGTCCCAACACAGGGATGTAAACTGCCATTCGACACGGACCTCCTGGAAGGCGAGGCCAAGGCGCGAGAGAAATTGCTTGGCAAGCAGAACGCCTTCCTTTCCAAGACACGACGTTCCGCCAAAGATGTCGACCATCTGATCGAAGAGATGGTCGCGTTCGAAAAGGTCCGGTCTGGGCACTATTGGCGAGACTGTCGGGCGGACCTGATTGCGCGGAACGTGCGATCGGCGGTTGGCAAAACAGGATCCTTGCTCGATCTAGGCAGATTGTCGCAACGACCGGCGACCAGCACGGTTATGATACCACGCCTCGACATACCGGACCTGGGGCCCGTTCCTTTTGGTCCGGTCGAACGGGGGGAATTGCAGAGGATTGACCTGAACACGGTCGATCGAGGAACCTACTTCGACAAGTGGTTCAACTATAATGGGCGGTGGACGCTCACCCAACTCTACGATCATGCCGTGACCGATCCGGTACCGCTCTCAATGGATTTCGTCAGTGCCAACAATCTGGATCCATACGATTCGGATGGCCTGCGCGCAACGAGCGAGACCGGCATCTGGTTCACCTATGTGCCGGACATGGACGGCTACGTAACGGTTTTCTGGCTATCGGATCGCGTGACCTATCGCCTGTTCAGACAATACTATCCGCGCGATGCGGACGGCTGGGCGAATGGTTGGCTCTCGGTGGAAGGAGTTGTCGGCATCTGGACGAACAATTCATTCGCAGGTCGCGACTACGTCGAAATTTCGAGCAGCAACGGCAATGCGCACGACACGCTACAAGCGAGCGGGGTCCTTTTCATTCACAACAGTACATACCCCGTCCAGGCAGGAAAACCGGTCCATGTGCTGATCGGAACGCGGTCGAAAGTCTTTAGTGTTTGCGACGGGACGGGCATCAATTTGGGGGCGGGCGTTGTCGCGCGAATTGACCACCCCATTTCCATCTTCACGCGAGCGGAGCTGGAGCCATATTCGCCATTCTACTGAACCTGGATGACAACTGGGCCGCCACCGTTTCGAGACATTCGAACCGGGATAAGGTGGAGCTGTCGGGCCGATAACCGACAGGCCGGAAAGCCGACGCGCGATTTTTGTGCCGTCCATCGAACAGGGGGCGGCCGCGCTCCGGGCGATCTGGCGGTCTTGGGAGCGCGCAGCGCACGCGGTGCGGTCTTTGCTCCAAAAACGTTGCGAAACGACCCGAGAGCGGTTATACAGACCGCGAATTTCCCATTTTGGTGGCTCTAAACCACCGCCCGCGCGGGAACGCGGGCGAACGAGAAGGATTTGTAAAAATGGCCAATACGCTGCTGATGCCCAAGGCGACCGCTGTCTGGCTGGTCGACAATACCGCACTTTCCTTCGAGCAGATCGCGCAGTTCTGCGGACTGCACCCGCTCGAGGTCAAGGCAATCGCCGATGGCGAAGCGGCGCAAGGCATCAAGGGCATGGACCCGATCATGACCGGACAGCTGACCCGCGACGAGATCGCCCGTGCCGAGAAGGACCCGAACCAGCGCCTGAAGCTTTCGGACCCCAAGGTGCGGGTGCCCGAATCCAAGCGCAAGGGTCCGCGCTACACGCCGCTGTCGAAGCGCCAGGACCGGCCGAACGCGATTCTGTGGCTGGTGCGCAACCACCCCGAGCTCAAGGACGCGCAGATCTCGCGTCTCGTCGGCACCACCAAGTCGACGATCGAACAGATCCGTGAGCGCAAGCACTGGAATTCGGCCAATCTGCAGCCGATGGATCCGGTCACGTTGGGCCTCGCTTCGCAGATCGACCTCGACATGGAAGTCAATCGCGCCTCGCGCGGCCGCGAACAGGCGCAGCCGGTCGGCGACACGCTGCTGCCGGCGGCCTTGACCGAGCGGCTGGTGCCGGCTCCCGAGAAGCCGAAGGACGAGGACGCCGAACTCGACGCCAACGCCGTGTTCGCCAAGCTCTCGGCCTTGAAGTCGAAGAACACGGACAATGACGACGACGAGTAAGGTTGTCTGATATTCCAAGAAAAAAGCCCGCTTCGAGCGGGCTTTTTTATTGGGTCAACAGTTCAGCTGCGCGCGGCGCGATCCGGCGCCATGCCATAATCCTCGCTGCGCTCCACCGCGCGGTAGAAGTCGGCAAGCTGCTTGCCGCGCTCCGGCTTGAAGATGCGGCCGGCGATGACCACCGAGGCGATGCGATCGATGCGGAAGGCGCGGAAATCGTCGCGCATCTCGCACCAGGCGACCAGCGTCCACACCTTGCCCCAGAACCACAGGCCGAGCGGGCGGATATCGCGGGCGGTGCCGCGGCCGGCCTCGTCGGAATAGTCGATGGTCAGCACCTGGCGCTTTTCGACCGCGCGCTCGATCAGGTCGATGGCCTCGCGGGCAGCGTCGCTGACCGCCCACATCGGCGTGTGGATCTCGGTGCGGGCAATGCGGTCCTTTTCGGCGTCGGGCAGGACGGCGCCGATCTTGACCAGCGCTTCGTCGGCGGCGCGCGCCATGGCGGCACCGCCAAAGGCACGCACCATGCGGGCGCCGGCGACCAGCGCGACGATTTCGTCACGCGTGAACATCAGCGGCGGAAGGTCGAACCCCTCCCTCATCATGTAGCCAACGCCGGCCTCGCCGTCGATCGGCACCCCGGTCGACTGCAGATCGGCAATGTCGCGATAGATGGTTCGCTCGGAAACCTCGAGCCACGTGCCGAGCTTCTGGGCGGTGACCAGTCGGCCACCGCGCAGATGCTGCACGATCTGGAAGAGCCTGTCGGCGCGGCGCATCGTATGGTCCCTCGGCGTTGTCTCTATGCATGTCGCCCCCAACCGGTCCACCGTTGGGCGGCATGCATGGTGTTTTCGCACATGCCGCTATCCCAAAACCGCAGAACACTTTTGGGCGGCATGCCTCATGGTTTCAGCCCTTCGCGCTTGCGCTGCGCGGCGACGAACTCCGCGCCGAAGGACAGTTTCTTCGTCGTCGGCGTTTTCGCATCGAGCACGCGCCAGAACGGTGCCACGTCACTCAGCGTCATGCCGCGCTGGAGATCCTCGTTGGCGGCTTCGGCAACAGTGCGCAAATGATAGCCTATGGTGACCGGGCATGTCACTTCGGCGCCATGCTCGACGGCAAGTGCTGTCCGCAGCGCACGCACATCCATCTCGACGCCTTCGGGAATCGAGCGGATGAAATCATCGACCTGGCGCGCCGTCGGCACCAACATCGGCTGGCCCTCGACGACATCGGTCATCGTGCGCGGCGTCGGCTTGACGCCGTTGATGCCTGGTGTGTTCAGTCTGTCGTTCCAACTCTTCATCGATCGTCCTTTCGACCGCCGATGCACGGGTGTCTGAGGTTCGCACCATTGCACGCGCCTCCTGACAGCATACTGTCAGGAGGCTTCAGCATACTCCTTGGCGAACAGCGTTCGCATCTGCACGAGATCGCTGCCTCTTTCGGGGTAGAGCGTCTTCAGAAAGGCGAGTGCGAAGGTGCCTGGTGCCGAACCGGGCGAGGAAACAATTTTGCCGTCGGCCACGGCATGCGGCACATCCTGATAGAGGCTGTCGCCGGCATAGCCGGCCTCATGACCATTGATCCAGTCGCGGCCATTGCTGGTGTGTCTGGCGTTCTCGAACAGGCCAGCGCGGGCCAGCGCCAGCGTTCCCGCGCAGATACCGCCGACCACGCCGCCGCGCGATGCAACAGCATTGAGCAGATCGGCAACATCGGGCGGTGCCTTGCCGGCCCACTCATCGGAGCCGATGACGGCGATGGCGTCGAGATCATCATTCTCATCCGCCCCGGCCGATCGATCGGGCGTCAGCCGAAAGCCGCTGATCCCGGTCACTGGGTTGCCATCAGGCGTCAGCGACACGGCACGGGCACCGAACCATTCGACCGCCGAGGCGGCCAGCAGCCCATACTCCCAGTCGGCAAAACCTTCGATGAAAAGGAAACCGATCGTCTTCTGTTCGGGCACAAGCTCGCTCCCATCCTCACGCACCGGACCTGTTATCTGGGCGTTGACGCGCCCACATCCAATCGCCGGGTCGAAAAATTGGCTTCAATTGCCGCGAGGGCCACGGTCCGCATACATGTCCGGCCAGCCGATATCCTTGCGAATATCCGCCGGCAGCGAGTTCATGAACCGCTGGGTGCGGATCTCGTTGCGCATCGTGCGGATCTTGCCGACATAGTGCTGCATGCCGCGCAGAATGGTGTAACCGTTCATGGCCAGTCTCCTCTCTCTGTATGGAGGTACTATCGCATACCCCTCCTGACAGCAGTCTGTCAGGAGGATGTCAGGCGCGAGACGATAGTTGCGACCAGTGCGCGCGCCGCAGGCAAGGCATCGCTTTTCGCCGCATAGAACGGTGCCGAAGGCAGGTTCGCGACTTCCGATTGTTCATAGCGAGGACGTGCTCTGGGCGCTGCTGTTCAGTTTCCGGCGACGGACTGTCGGAATACGAGGCCTTCAGCGGGGTGGCCGCAGTTCTGATATGGAGGGAGAAAATTGTTCCCCAACAGCAGGGAGACGACGATGAGCTTGCAACTGACAGGTATCCACCATCTGACCGCCATCACCGCCAATGCGCCTGGCAATCTTCATTTTTATACGAAGGTGCTGGGTCTGCGGCTGGTCAAGAAGACCGTAAACCAGGACGACACCTCGGCCTACCACCTCTTCTATGCCGACGGCGAAGCGACACCGGGCACCGACCTTACCTTCTTCGACTGGCCGGTCGGCCGCGAGCGGCGCGGCACGCACAGCATCGTGCGGACCAGCCTCAGGGTCGGCAGCCAGGAGAGCCTTGCCTGGTGGAAGCAACACTTGACCGACGAAGGCCTGGCAACAGGAGAGATCGGCGACATCGGCGGTTATGCGTCACTGGACTTCGAAGATCCCGAGGGCCAGCGTCTGCGCCTGGTCAGCGATGGCGGCAAGGGCGGCAGCCATCCCTGGGCGCAAAGCCCCGTACCGGCCGAGCACCAGATCCGCGGGCTCGGGCCGATCGTCATCAGCGTTCCCGACATCACCAACACCGAGGCGGTGGTGACCACGGTGATGAACATGCGCAAGGCGCGCGACTATGCCTCGCCGGAGGGCCAGGTTCACGTCTTCGAAATGGGCGAGGGCGGGCCGGCGGCGGAGCTGCATGTCCTGGTGCAGCCGGGACTGGCGCCGGCACGGCAAGGTGCCGGTGCGGTTCACCATGTTGCCTTCAGGGCGCCGGACCAGGAAACGCTGCATCAATGGACGGCGCGGCTGGCCGAGTTCCGGCTGCCGTCGAGCGGCGAGGTCGAGCGCTATTATTTC
>NZ_RZPW01000259.1:0-7790 GCF_003998455.1 Mesorhizobium sp. M7A.F.Ca.CA.001.08.2.1
GGGCAGAGCAGAAGGAATTAGCCAAGCGTTTCGAGCCAGTATCGGGACTGATCGGCGGGTAGGGAGAAGGGGTAACACGATGGCGAGCGGCAAGTCAGAGAATGGCTCAAACGAAACGATTGCGGCGGGCAAGACGCAGCCTCCTGTACGTTTGAACACGGCGAACTTGAAAAGCAGCTATTGCAATGTCTGCAACGCCACCAGCACGCGAGAAGAGGTGGTCCTCAATTTCGGGATCAACCAGAATTGGGATCTTCAGCAGCGAGATCTCGAGATCGAGCTGCACCACCGCATTATCCTGAGCCCATTCGCGGCGAAGCGCTTGCAGGAGCTCATTACGAAGCTCATCCAGGAGCACGAAAACCGCCATGGCGAACTGCGCTAAGCTGCGATTATCGCACTCTTCTCTTTGCGCCTTGGTGATCGGCGCTTCTGCAGCGCTGGCATTTGCGTCTGCTTCGAAGCCCGCTCTTGCGCAAGAGAGACAAGCCGCCTTCGATGCCGATTGTCTGATTGAGCCAAGTGCGAAGGTCGAGCTCGGCGCTTCCGTTTCAGGGCTCGTGAAAGAGGTATTTGCCGATCGTGGCGATGCAGTTACAGCAGGTCAAATCGTAGCCGAGCTCGACTCGGGCGTCGAACGAACCTCGCTCGAGGTAGCCCGGGCTCGGGCAGAAAACGACCATGAGGTGCTCTCGAAAAGATCTCGAATGGAATACCTCACCAAGAAGTCCAATCGGATAACGAAGCTCGCCGAGATGAAGGCAGCATCCGAGGCGAGCCGCGACGAAAGCGATTCTGACTTGAAACAAGCCGAGCAGGAACTGCACGAGGCCGAACTTAGCTTTCGGATGGCGCAGCTCGAGTTGAGGCATTCAGAGGCACTGCTGGAGCAGCGTATGATACGCAGCCCGTACGACGGTGTTGTCATAGAGCGCGCGCTCACGGCCGGAGCGTACCTTCACGACCAGGCCCACGTGTTGACTATCCTTAGGACCGATCCGCTGTTTGTGGAGGTGTATCTGCCACTCGAACGCTTGGGAAGAATCCAGGTCGGCGCTCTTGCCGAAGTCTATCCGGAAGACCCTGTCGGGGGCCGTCTTACCGCCAAGGTGTCGGTGGTCGACCGGTTCATCGATGCCCCCAGCGCGACTTTCGGTGTGAGGCTTACGCTCGACAACCCGGAGGGCAAGGTGCCGGCGGGGCTGCGCTGCACGATCAAGTTTCGCACGCTTGTTGCGAACCAGCGGCACGATGCGGGGTGAACTGGCGTGGGCGGACGAAGATGGAAAAGCGAGCGGTCCACCATTGCTTGGAACAGGACAGCGTTTTGTCCGCCTCTATGAAATCGATTGGGCCTGGTGCCACGGATCTCGAGGTGTTCGATGGACACTCTTGATCAATTTGAAAACGACGCTACGAGGGACCGCACCGCGGATGGCGGCAAAGTTTCGTCGCGGGATGACGCCGTGCTTTGGGCGTCGCTTGCGACAGCCGACAACCTGGCAACGTTCTGCTCCTGCTGGCTGGCTCTGCAGTGTAGCCAGATCCAGCAAACGGGGGCTGGCCTCCTTCTGCTTCAGAGTCCAGAAGGTCCGTACCGGCCTGCCGCCATTTGGCCGGACCCCGAAAAGGATGTCTCATACCTGAGCCCTGGGGCAGAGCAGGCAATCCGAGAGCACCGTGGGGTCGTACGATCAATCCCGGCAAGTACGGGTCCTATGGCGCGTGTGCATGTCGCATTTCCAATCGACGTGCAGGGCAACGCCGTAGGCGTCGTCGTGCTTGACGTTGTCTCCCATGCCGGTTTCGATCTCAAGTCCGTTTTCCGGCAGTTGCAATGGGGGACCGGGTGGCTGGAAGCAGCCTTGCTGCGGCAGCGGGCCACTGGCGAGATAGGTCTGCTCGCTCGCGCAAATGCAACCCTCCACATGCTTGCAGTCGTCGAGGAACACTCCAGACTCCAGACTGCGGCCTTGGCTCTGACGAACGAAGTTGCGGCGCGCTTCGGCTGCGAGCGCGTTTCACTGGGGTTCCATGAGCGGCGCGGAATCCGGATGCGGGCGATGTCGCACTCGGCCTGGTTTCAGCGGAAGTCGGAGTTGGTCGGCACACTGGAAAACGCCATGGACGAGGCGTTCGACCAGAGACTACCGGTATCTTATCCCGTGGTGACTGGAACCGAACGGCGGATCGCGGTAGCTCACAAGGAACTTGTCGGTTCGGGCCGGATCAGGAGCGTTCTGTCGGTGCTGCTCTCAGCCGCCAACGGACCGATCGGCGTGATGACGCTGGAGCGTCAAACCAACGATCCTTTTGATCTCGAGGCGGTTCAAACTCTCCAGCTCCTTGGGACCCTTGCCGGCCCTGTGCTTGAGCTGCAGCGAGGGTCCGAGCGCTGGATCGCTGGCAGGATCGCCACAAACGCCCGGTCAACCCTTACGGCGATCTTCGGACCGCGCCGACCCGCGCTCAAGCTCGCAGTCCTGTCGGCACTCGCTCTGTTCGGGTCTCTCGCCTTTGCCAACACCGAATTCCGGGTATCAGCCAAGTCCGTGCTCGAGGGCTCGATACAGCGAGCCGCGGTGGCGCCCTTCGACGGGTTCATCGCCCGCGCAAATGTGCGACCTGGCGACATCGTACACCAGGGTGACGTTCTCGCTAGCCTCGACGATCGCGATCTCGTGCTGGAGAGCACGCGGTGGGAGATGGAGGTTCGCAAACTCCAGCAGAAACACAGAGACGCACAATCGCAGCACGACCGGCTGAATATGCAGGTGCTGCAGGCGCAGATCGATCAGGCAGAGGCCCAAGCGAGACTAGCCAAGGATAAGCTGGCGCGCAGCAGGATTGTCGCCGCGGTCGACGGCTTCGTTGTCTCTGGGGATCTAAGTCAGATGCTCGGCGCACCTGTTCAGCAAGGCAAGGTTTTGTTCGAGGTCGCGCCGTTGAGTTCATATCGGGTCGTGTTGCGGGTCGATGAGGAGGACATCCGGCACATTGCCATCGGACAAAAGGGTGCTCTCGCGCTTACCGGTGCGGCCGGCCAGACGGTCCCATTCCGTATCGCCCGGCTGACCTCCGTGGCGACCGCCGAGGACGGCCGTAACTTCTTCCGCGTCGAAGCGAACCTGCTTTCCAATGACCTTCCTCTGCGGCCGGGTATGGAAGGCATCGGCAAGATCGAAATTGGTGAGCGCCGGCTGCTTTGGGTTTTGGGGCGCAACCTGATCGAGCGAACCAGGCTCCTTATCTGGGCTTGGATCCCCTAATGGGCATGGGAGCAGGTGGTGGTTGAACCGTTTCTGAGCTCAAACTGGTATAGGGTCTGCGGCCTCAAGCCGAAGCTCCGGCTTCATGCGCGGATCCATCGTCATCGCTATCGCGGCAGCGCCTGGTACGTCATTCAGGACGCCGCCAGCGGCAAGTCCCACCGGTTCACACCGGTCGCATACTACTTCATTGCCAATCTCGACGGGCGACAGACTGTCGACGCCATCTGGAACAGCATGGTGGACATGTTCGGCGACAGTGCGCCGAGCCAGGACGAGACAATTGGATTGCTGACGCAGCTTCATGTCGCGGATCTCATTCGCCACGACACTCAGCCGGACGCCCTGGAAGCATTCGATCGGTTCTCCAAGCAAAGTCAGGCGCTATTGAAGCGCAATCTCAAGAGCCCGCTATCCCTCACTCTGCCACTCTTTGACCCCGATCGCTTCCTGAAGGCGGCACTCCCGTTTTGCCGCGGGCTTTTTGGCAAGCTCGGCCTGGTTCTGTGGGTTGTCGTTGTCGCGCCTGCGCTGTACTTGGCCAGCCTTCACTCACATGCCCTGTCGCAAGATATCTCGGATCGGGTCTTCGCGGCGCAGGGCCTGCTTTTGATTGCTCTTGTCTATCCTGTCGTCAAACTGCTGCATGAACTGGGGCACGGTCTGACGACGCGGGCCTTCGGTGGTGAAGTCCATGAAATGGGGCTGATGTTCCTGGTCTTCTTTCCTGTGCCCTATGTGAATGCTTCGGCATCGGCCGGATTTCGCAGCAAGTATCAGCGTGCAGCAGTGGCAGGGGCCGGAATCCTGGTTGAAACGCTGCTAGCGGCCTTTGGGCTCTATGTGTGGCTGACTGTGGAGACCGGCGTCGTGCGGGCAATAGCCTTCGACGTGATGCTCGTTGCCGGTCTTTCGACCGTGCTGGTCAACGGAAATCCGCTGCTCAAGTTCGACGGCTACTTCGTGCTGGCCGATCTTGTCGAGATGCCCAATCTCGCACAGCGCTCGTCCGAATTCTGGGGCCGCCTGGTCGAGCGCTATGCCTTCGGTGTCGAAAAGGAGCGCACGCTTCCGCTCGGTCCGGGCGAACGAATCTGGTTGCTTGCTTTCGCGCCCGCGTCATTCATCTATCGAATGCTCGTCCTGTTCGGCATTTCGCTGTTTGTCGCAACGCACTACCTGATCCTCGGCATCCTTGTGGCACTGTGGGGGATCGTTTCGGGTGTGGCGCTGCCCGCAGCCAAGATGCTATGGCACGTCATCGCCAGCCCTCGATTGCGCCGTCATCGGATGCGGGCAGTGGTGGTCACGTCCCTCACCTTGCTTGCTGGAACCGCGCTGCTCTTTGCTGTGCCAGCCCCGCACCTGACAATGTCACAAGGCGTGATCTGGCTGCCGGAGGAAGCCTACGTCCGCGCCGGCGCTGATGGATTCCTGCGGGAACTGAAGCGCCTCCCTGGCTCACCCGTGGAACCGGGCCAGCCCCTGTTCGAAAGCACCGATCCGGTTCTGGAGATGCAGAGTTCAATCCTGAAGGCCCGCGTCAGGGAACTTGATCTTCAGTTCCGGGCGGAACGTTTTGTCAACCGCGCGCAGGCCGAGGTGACAAGGAAGGAACTTGATGAAGCCCAGGCGGAGCTCGATCGAGCGCAGGATCGTTTTCGCCACCTGGTGGCGACCAGCGCCGCTGCCGGAGTTCTGGTCGTTGAACAGAGCGAGGATATGCCTGAGCGCTTCTTCCGGCAGGGAGCGATCCTCGGTTATGTGACGCCACCTGCGGGAAGCATCGTCCGCGTAGTGGTCTCGCAGGACGATATCGATCTCGTGCGAGAGAAATTGATTCGCGTCACGGTGCGAATGCCGGGACAGAGTGGCGCCGCGGTTCCGGCGGAAATTCTGCGTGAAGTGCCTGCCGCCTACGACAAGCTTCCGAGCAAGGCTTTGACGTCGAGCGGTGGTGGCGCCATTGCCGTTGATCCGCGTGACGCCGAGGGGCTCAACTCCCTCAGACGCTGGTTCCAATTCGATCTGAAGATTTCCGCTGACGCTCTCCCGCCAGCTTTCGGGAGCCGCGTTTATGTTCGGTTCGAGCTCGAATGGGAGCCGGTTGGCCTGCAGATGGCACGCCGGGTGCGGCAACTCTTTCTGTCCCAGTTCCATGCGTGAAGACACGATCAGGCCTTGGAGGATCGCGGACCTCCGGATGATGCCGTTTGCCGAAAGACGGCGGGAGACCGCGAGCTTCCTCGACGACGCTCTCACCAGAGTCCAGGCAAAGGTCAAGCGCCGACCAAGTATGACGTTGAACGGCTTCAGAACATTTCTGGAAGACGTCGAGCGCTTTGGGGACGAGTATCAAACGCTCGCTGATGACAGCATCTCGGTGGCCGCTGAAAAAATCAAGCTGGCCCTCTCGCGTGAAGGACTCGCAGAAAGCATCGTCGCTCGTTCATTTGCGCTAATAAGAGAATGCTCGCAACGTCTCCTCGGCATGCAGCATCATCCGGTGCAACTTATCGGTGGCTATGCACTTCTCAAAGGTCGACTCGCGGAGATGGAAACGGGTGAAGGCAAGACGCTCACGGCGCTCCTGCCGGCGGCCACAGCCGCGCTCGCTGGAGTTCCAGTCCACATCGTCACTGTTAACGACTATCTTGCACAGCGGGATGCTGATCAACTCAGGCCCGTCTATGAGAACCTTGGACTAACGGTAGGGCTGGTGCTGCATGGGCAAGATCCATCGGTTCGTAGCGCTGCCTACGCTTGCGACGTCGCCTACTGCACCAACAAAGAGCTTACCTTTGACTACCTGCGGGATACGATCGCGCTGCGCGGGCGTCGCAGCGGTGCTCGTGTTCTGCTAGACAAGACGATCGGTGACGGGCAGCAGGCATCCCAGCTCCTGTTGCGGGGGTTGCATTTTGCAATTGTCGACGAGGCCGACAGCGTGTTGGTTGATGAAGCCAGGACACCCCTCATCATTTCGCGCGAGACTGACGATCCGGCTGCGACCGAGATTTACAGGGCAGCGTTGGATTTGGCTAAAGGTCTGAGGGCCGGTGAGCACTATCGTTTGTTGGGCAGCGAGAGGGCAGTCCGGCTGACCGAACGAGGGCGGGCCTTAGTCGCTGGCACTGACGCCTCGGCTGTGGGCGGCCTTTGGGCGTCGCGAAGGGTGCGCCTTGAATTGGTGGAGCAGGCCCTGTCCGCCCTCCATCTCTTCAAACGGGACGTCCACTATATTGTGACAGACGGGAAGGTACAGATTGTCGACGAGTATACTGGACGGGTAATGGCCGACCGGTCTTGGGAGCGCGGTCTTCACCAACTGGTGGAGACTAAAGAAGGTTGTAAAACAACCGGCCGTCGGGAAACACTTGCACAGATTACCTATCAACGATTCTTCAGGAGATATTTGTGGCTGGCTGGGATGACCGGCACGGCTGCGGAGATTTCGACGGAGCTGCAGGAAGTCTATGGGCTCGAGGTCGTCAGAATTCCGACGCATCGCGGGGTCCAGCGACGGAACGTGGGGGTATACCTTTGCCGAACCGCCGAGGAAAAGTGGCGCAAAGTCGCCGCCCATGTGCGCGAGTTGAGGAAGCTCGGAAGACCAGTCCTCATTGGAACTCGATCGGTCGAAGCTTCTGAGCAGCTGAGTGCCTTGCTCAATTCGCATGGACTTGGCCACACGGTGCTGAATGCCCGTCAGGACGCGGAGGAAGCGGCCATCGTTGCGGCTGCGGGAGAAGCAGGGCGCGTGACCGTAGCGACAAACATGGCGGGTCGAGGAACCGACATTCGGCTCGCGCAGAGCATTGTCCAAAGCGGCGGATTACATGTCGTTCTGACCGAATTCCACGAATCTGCTCGCATCGATCGTCAGCTCTTCGGGCGATGCGCACGTCAGGGCGACCCGGGCAGTTTCGAGGCTATCGTCTCGCTGGAGGATGAGTTGTTTCGCCGCTACGCGAGAGTCCTTGCTCGGATTGTGTACGCGATTGCACTAGGCAGACCGGAGTTGGCGTCTGGACTCTTCTGTCGCCTGCTGCGGTGGCTCGCACAGCATTCTGCGGAGAACAGAAACCTGGCTGCCCGCAGGCAAACCATGAAGCAGGACGCTAAGCTTGAGAAGGCCCTGGCGTTCGCCGGGGCTCCAGAATAGCAGGCCCGGAATTTGCGTTCGGTTTAGGCCGACTGCTAGCTAATCGGGGCGCGATTTGCGAAACAAGTCCTCGCATTTTGGCAAACCAATATGCCGTCCAGAATTATCTGTCGTTGGTGATACCCCAAGTCCGGAATTATCTGTCGAAGACTGCTAAGTGGTTCATATTCCACCCTTTTCGCCGGACGAGGTTACCAATGCCCTTCGGTCAACAGGTTACCAATGTGCCCCAACGACAATTAATTCCGAACTGGCGCTAAGGGGCTGTCTCCATTAAGCTTACTGCGGCGTTGATTGGTAACCTGAGGCCACCCAACAAGCGGATTGGTAACCCACAGGAACGGGTTTTGGTAACC
>NZ_RZPW01000025.1:0-19490 GCF_003998455.1 Mesorhizobium sp. M7A.F.Ca.CA.001.08.2.1
CTTCATCACCATGTAGGCGACGACATAGATGGCAATCAGCCGCCAGTTCGCCGCGACCACATGCAGGTCGAGCGACATGCCCACCGCGAGAAAGAACAGACCGAGCAGGATGCCGCGGAACGGTTCGATATCGGCTTCGAGCTGATGGCGGAAGGTCGATTCGGACAAAAGCACACCGGCCAGGAAGGCGCCCATCGCCATCGACAGGCCGCTGAGCTGCATGGCGAGCGCGGATCCGAGAACGACCAGAAGTGCCGCCGCCGTCATCACCTCGCGGGCACGGGCATCCGCCAGGATGCGGAAGAACGGATTGAGCAGATAACGGCCGGCCACAACCAGGCCGACGATCGCGGCGAGGCCGATGCCGACCTCGGTCAGCCGCTCCGATAGGCTGGTGTCGGCACCGCCGGGCGCCAGAAACGCGATCAGGGCCAGCAGCGGCACGATGGCAAGATCCTCGAGCAGCAGGACCGATACGATGCGCTGGCCTTTCGGCGCGGCGATTTCGCCGCGTTCCTCGAGAAGCTGCATGACGATCGCTGTCGAGGTCAGCACGAAGCCGGCGCCGGCGACGAAGGATTGCGCGATTGGAAACCCTCCAGCCATGCCGACGGCGGTCAGAAGAAGCGCGCAGACGCCGACCTGCAACGCACCGAGGCCAAAGATCTCGCGGCGCAGGCCCCAGAGCCGCGATGGCTGCATTTCCAGCCCGATGATGAACAGGAACATCACCACGCCGAGTTCGGCGACATGAAGAATGGCTTCCGATTCGGAAAAGACGCCGAGGCCGAACGGGCCGATCACCACGCCGGCAGCCAGATAGCCGAGGATCGAGCCGAGGCCCATGCGCTTGAAGATGGGAACGGCGACGACACCGGCAGCAAGCAGCGCCACCACCTGAACCAGATCACTGCCCGATGCTTCCGCCGCCATGCCTCTTGTCCCTGTGTCTTGCAGCACTCCTTGCATGCAGTTGGAGCGGGAGGCAAGGCGAGAAATCTGCCGGGAAGGGTAGTGTGCCGTTGCAGTGATTGACCTGGTGGAACAACGGTCCCCGCTTGTCTGCCGGACGTTCGGCATCTATATTGCGTATATGTTTGACCATTCGTCCCGGCCGTCCTCGCCGCCACATATCCCGATGGATGCGCTCAGCGAAGTTCTGCAAGACTTTCGCTTGAGTGGTGTCAACTATGGCCGCTGCGAACTCCGGCACCCATGGAGCATAGACTTTCCGCAACAACAGCTGCTTCGGTTTCACTTTGTCGGCCAGGGCCCATGCTGGATTCATACTGAATCGCAAGGCTGGCAGGAGCTGCGCGATGGCGATCTGGTGCTGCTGCCGCAAGGCATCGCCCATCGGCTGGCGAGCGCGCCGGACGTTGCAGGGGGCTCGCTCGAAGGTTGCCAGGTGATCAAGTTGGGGGGCAACGTCTGCGAAGTGGTACGGCAAGGAACGGGCGCGACGAGCACCCTTTTCTGCGGCTCCATGGCCTTGGACTCCTATGCGCTCAACCCATTGATCACGTTGATGCCGCCTGTCATCAAGGGTTGCGACGTGGCCGGCAATGACCCGGTCGTCGGTCCTTTGCTGGCGGCCATGACGGTGGAGGCCTCGCAGCCGCAGATGGGCAGCGCCACGATTCTGTCGCGTATGGCCGACTTGCTGACGGCCCGGCTCATACGCTGCTGGGTCAATTGCAACGGAGCCTCGACCACCGGTTGGCTCGCAGCCATCCGCGACCCCCATATAGGCCGCGCTTTGGCGGCCATGCACCGCGACCCCGGCCACAACTGGACGCTGGGAAGCCTGGCCGGCGTGGCAGGCCAATCGCGCTCGATTTTCGCCGAGCGTTTCAGTGCGGTATTGGGGGAGGGTGCCGCACACTATCTCGCCCGCCTGCGCATGCAGCTTGCCCGCGAATTGCTGGGCCAAAACGACTTGTCGGTTGCCGAAGTCGCTACCCGTTTGGGCTATGATTCGGAGGCATCCTTCGCGCGCGCGTTCAAGCGCATCACCAATGTCTCGCCGGGCGTTGTGCGTCGCACAATTCCCGGACGAATGGATATGAATTTCGGATTCTAAGATACATATCATCCGAGCGGACTCGCCTATTTAAGACCTCCAAACTTTGGAGATCTTTCCGTGACTGACACAACATTACAGCTTGAAGACGCCGCGACTGGCCTTGATGCCGATGCACCAGCCGCGTGGAGCGCAGCCACCTGGTTCGCGGTGATTTCATTGGCGGCCACCAGCTTTGCCTTGGTGTCGGCCGAATTCCTGCCCGCAGGTCTGCTGACGCCAATGGCACGTGATCTCGGCATCAGCGAGGGGACGGCCGGACAGGTCGTCACCGCCACCGCTTCCGTCGGCGCCGTGACGGCCATGTTGAGCAATGTTCTCATCGGCCGCTTGAACCGCAAGGCGGTGCTGGTTGGTCTCAGTGCTCTTGCGGTCGGTTCCAATGTCCTGGCGGCGCTGGCGACCGATTTCTGGCTGTTGCTGTTGGGCCGGGCCGGGCTGGGCATCGCTCTCAGCGCTTTCTGGGCACTTTCGGTCGCCGTTGTGGCGAGGCTGGTTGGCGCCAGCGCGACAGGTCGGGGCATGGCGATCGTCACCCTGGGCGTCTCGCTCGCAACCATTGCCGCACCGTCGATGGGCGCGTTGATCAGTGACTGGATAGGGTGGCGCAGTGCCATGGCCATGACGGCGGGGCTGGCCGCGCTTGCCATGCTGCTGCAGTTTCTCAGCCTGCCGACCTTGCCCGCAACGGCAAGCAACAGCCTTGCAGATGTATTTCGGCTGACCCGGCGGCGCGGCATCCAACTCGGCATGTTGGCTATCCTTTTGCTGATGACGGGGCATTTTGCCGGCTCGGTCTATGTGCGTCCCTTCCTCGAACAGGTGACACTCCTTACAACCGGACCGATTGCCTTGGCTCTGCTCGGGTTTGGCATCGCTGCCGTGATCGGTAATGTTGCCGGCGGCCGCATGGCCGACACCAACATCCACATGGCCCTCGCAGTCACCGCGGCGTTGATGGCGGTTGCGGCACTTACTTTGGTGCTTTGGGGCTCGCATATCGGCGTTGCCTTCGGTTTCGTTACGCTGTGGGGTTTCGCCTTTGGCATGGCGCCGGTGGTGCTGCCGACCAATATGTCGCGCGCGGCGCCTGATGCGCTGGAGGCAGCGGGCAGCCTGATGGTCACCTCTTTCCAAATTGCCATCACCATCGGCGCGGTTGTCGGCGGCTATGTCGTGGACACCTATGGCGCGACTGGGCCTTTGACTCTGACTGCTATCCTTGCCGCATCGACCGCTGTCTTGGCGCTGCTGCAGCCTCGCAGCTGAACTTTGCAGCCGCCGACACAGTAGCCTCAAATCCTGCCGCCAGCGATGTTGCAGGCGCGATACACAAGTTGAGGCCGGGAACACGTTGCATCTTGCCGCAATCGAAGGCTAAGGACGCTCGGCTTCGGCCATTGGAGGGTGATCGACGATCAAGTCGCGCCCTTTTTGAGGAGATGACTGACATGAAGAAGTTTTTGTTTGTTGCCGTCGGCCTGGCGGTGCTTGCCGGTTCGGCTTGCTCGAAGGCGCCTGAGTGCACGGCGGAGATCGCAACCAAGAAGGCGCAGGACATGGCTGCAGCACTTCAGGAGGCGATCACCAAGGACCCGGCCAAGGCGGCTGATCTGACCGCCAAGGTCCAGGCGGTGACAACCAAGTATCAGGGCACCACGACGTTGGCCGACGCCTGCAAGGCCTATGACGAAGTGACGGCCGCGATCAAGGGCTGACACCCTGATTTGAGATCAAGGCCTAAGCGCCTGATTCGATGGGCTCAAGTGAGAGGGCGGTGACCGTTGGGTCGCCGCCTTTTTCTTCGGATTTTTCAGTTCGGCGCGATTTCAGTTCGGCGCGATGGAACCGACTTCGACCGCGTCGACCCGCTTCAGGCTCATGCCGATCACCGGCACCAATTGGTCGTTGACGCGCACGGCGATAGTCACCGTCATCGAATTGTCGTCAGGGATGCGAGCCTGCATGACGCCGCGCAGCTGGTTGCGGTTGATGGTGAAGACCACCTTGCGGGGATCGACGACGTTGCCGCCGATGATGTCGAGGCCGGAACCGGTCGCGCCACCCATGAAGCTGCCCTTGTAGCCCTCGCGGCCCTTGCGCTCGATCTTGGCCGACATTGGCTGGGTGAACATACCGACCCGGCAGCCGCCGTCGAGCGACATGCCGACCTTGCCGTCGGGCGTCGAGCCGGTGAAGCTGCAGTTGAACTTGGTGCCCTTGTACTTGCCGGCGACGATTTCGCCGGGACCGATCCACTTGCCTTCGGCAGACTGGAAGAACTGCTTGTCCGGCTCCGCCGCAGAGGCCACTCCGGCAATGCCGACGACTGTCGTAATCACCGTTGCCAGGGACAGGACGCTGGATAGAATTACGCTTTTCATCGACGACACCCGGCAACAAAGATGCTGTTTGGAACCGGTCTGACCATGAACAAGATTGGTTAATGCTTCGTCACCGCGGGGCCGCCGCAGAGCAGTCCGGTAACGATTCCGAATGCCCGGACACTCCAGCCCGGCTCACTTGCCGGAGGGGGTCGTTGCACCGTCTTTCCTGGTTGCGAACGATGTCAGCGCCGAGAGGAAGTCGCCCAATCCGGGACGTTTGGCGGCGCTGAAGGGCAGGGGTCGAGCCGTCTCCATCGCGGCGATGCCGATGCGCGCCGTCATCATGCCGTTGACGACGCCCTCGCCAAGCTTGGCCGAAAGGCGCGCGGCCAGGCCGTGGCCAACGATCTGCTGGACGAAACTGTCGCCGACCGCGATCGAACCGGTGACCGCCAGATGCGCCAGAACGCTGCGCGCCAGGCGGAAGAAACCCAGCGTTCCCGGCCGTCCGCCATAGAGTTCCGACAGGCGTCGAATGAGCCGCCCGGCCTCGAACACGACATAGGCAACATCGACCAGTGCGCGTGGACTGACCGCCGTCACCAGCGAGACGCGTTTGGCAGCTTCGAGAATCATCACTTTCGCCCTGGCATCGAGTGGTCCGAGAATTTCAGCCTCCGCCAGACGCACGAGATTGCCGCCGTCGATGATTTCGCCGCGCAATTCGGCCAGCGCGCGCCGGCCGGCCGCGGTCTCGGGTTTGGCCGAGACAAAGGCCGATAGTTCGTCGACGACCGATCGTGCCGCCTTGGGATCGTCGCGGGCGATCGCATCGAGCGCCCGCTTCTGCAGCTTTTCGACCTCGGCGAGGCGGGCGATCGCCAGGAATTCGCGAATCAGGATCACCACAAGCGCCAGCACGGCGATGGCGGCCATGCCGGCCGCCAGCCAGCCCAGCCACTCAGCGCGCGCAAAGAGGTCGCGTATGAGCTGGTCGGTCCACAGGCCGACCGCCAGCGAAACCAGCACGCCGAAGGCGCCGAAGAAGATGTTGCCGAGCAGCGAGCGTTTCCTGGGGGAGACGGCTGGTGGCGGCTCCGCGGCAATGATGTCGGGCTCGTCGAAGACATCGACTTCCGCCGGTATGACCATCGCGACATCGGTTTTCATCGCGCGGGGTTTGCGTTGGGTGTCGGCCTGGATGTTGCGCGGCTCAGGGGCCGCTTGTCTCGGTGGGGCTTCCGGTTCGATGCGGAATGCCGCCGGCTTGCGGGGCGCGGTCATGCCAGATGATCTCCGATCAGGAACTGCAAGGCACGGTCGAGCCTGATATGCGGCAGCGACAGCGTGACGCCTTCGGCCGTGCGTTCGAGCTTTGGGGGACGGAAACGGACGAAGCGGATTGCAGGGTCCGCGGAGTCCTGCCTGTGATCGGCTCCCGAAACATCGAAAACCGCATCAATATTCTCCGGTAAGTCACCGGGAAATATGGCTGTTTCAGTTCTTCCATCGAAGGTTTCGCCGTTGATCTTCTCACCGGCTATCGGCGTGCCGATGATGACGGGAAGCGTCTCCCGGCCTTGCCTGACGGTGCCTTCGCGCGTCGCGCGCACCGCCGCCATGGCGACCACATCGACATCGGCGCCGGTGAAATTCGCCCGTGCCACGGCGCGGTCGGCAAGCCGCCGCACGATCGCCTGCAGCCGGTCATGGCTTTCGTGATGCAGATGGTCGGCCTTGGTCGCGGCAACCAGAATGCGGTCGATGCGCCGCGAGAACAGATCGGTGAGGAAGCTGCCCCGGCCGGGGCGAAAACAGCTGAGGATCTCGGTCACCGCGCGTTCCAGGTCGGCCATGGCGCCTGGGCCGGCGTTCAGCGCCTGCATAGCGTCGATCAGGACGATCTGGCGGTCGAGGCGGGTGATGTGTTCCCGGAAGAAGGGTTTGACGACATGCGTCTTGTAGGCCTCATAGCGCCTGTCCATCATCGCGTGCAGCGAGCCTGCGCGCGGGCGCTTGTCGCCGATCGCGGCCAGTGGCGCGAAGGTCAGGGCCGGCGAGCCTTCGAGATCGCCCGGCATCAGGAAGCGGCCGGGCGGCAAGGTCGAAAGCGCCCGCTCGTCGAGCTTGCAGGCTTTCAGATAGGCGGCGAAACTCTCGGCCAGGCGGCGCGCCGTCATCTCGTCGGCATCGGCGTTCGGGTCGATCCCGGCCGATAGTGCCCGCCAGGCTTGCGACAGGTCCTCGCGCACCGGCAGAACAGCCATTTCAAAGGCTTCGTGGGAAAAATCGGCGAAGGATTTGCCGAGCAGCGGCAGATCGAGCAGCCATTCGCCGGGATAGTCGACGATATCGACGGACAATCTGCCCGAGGAAAACATGCGGCTCCAGCCGGAAGCCGATTCATATTCGATGGTCAGCCGCAGCTCCGAAATGGCGCGCGTAGAATCGGGCCAGACGCGGTCGTTGACCAAGGCTGCGATGTGGTCCTCGTACTGGAAACGCGGCACCGCGTCGTCGGGCTGCTGCTCGAGGAAGGCGCGCGCGATGCGCCCCGATTTCTGCGCCTCGAACAGCGGCAGGCGCCCGCCATGGATGAAATTGTGGACAAGGGCCGATATGAACACCGTTTTGCCGGCGCGGGACAATCCGGTCACGCCGAGGCGCAGCGATGGGGAAAAAAGCCCGGTGGCGCGGCCCGATACCGTGTCGAGGGCAATCCTCGCCTCGTCGGTGAAGGTGGTCAGCGATGATGCCAAAATATGCTCTCTCGAACTTCGGTCCGTCCGATATAGGCGCTGCAACAAGGCTTTGAAATGGCTTCAGAGATCGGCCGGCGTCAGGAACACTTCGAGATAGCCGGTGCCTTGGGCGGCGCTGGCAAGATCGCCGTCGAAGCGGACGACCGCCAGGCCCGCGGTCGGGAACCCATGGTTCAGTGTGGCCCGCGCAGCCTCGTCGCCGCCGCCCGAAACTGCCAAGGCAAGGTCTTCCATCATCGGGTTGTGGCCGATGACCAGCAACGAGCCCGATCCGCCATTGTTCTTGATAAGGTTGAGATAACCGGCCGCGTCCGCGCTGTAGAGCCCGTCGAAGAACAGGACCCGGCCGGTGTCGGTCTGGCCGGCCAGGCCTTCCAGCGTCTCTTTGGCGCGTTTGGCGTTGGAGCACAGCGTCCGGTCCGGAACATAGAGGCGGGAGCGCATGGCGGCGCCCATCATTTCGGCATCGGCGCGGCCGGACGCATCGAGCGGACGGTCGAAATCGCGCATGCCGGGTAATGCCCAGCCAGCCTTGGCATGTCGCAACAGATAAAGCCTGCTCACCCAACCTCCGAATGCCGAAGCCTTCCGGGATTAGCCACGAGAACGGCGTCGCGCACAATGGCCCGTGCTCTTCAAACACGGCGAATCAGCCAACGCTGCTGCTGCAAAAGGCGCTTGCATATCGGCCCCGGGGTCACCGCGATCAGGGAAAATATGCGTCACCGGATCCAAAGCGACCGTACGCGGCTGCAAAGACGCGTGCCCGGGTACTTTAACAATTGCGTGAAACAGCGGCCGATTGCGCTTGTGCAGGCGTCGGACGACGAATATATAGGCGCCAAATTTGGGGCAGTTTGGGTGAGTCGAATGAACGACATCGTTACCGCCGATTACGTACCCTCCGAAGACGAGCCGTTCATGAACGAGCGGCAGAAATCCTACTTCCGCTCAAAGCTCGTCACCTGGAAGAATGACATATTGCGCGAAGCGCGCGAAACACTGGAAATCCTGCAGCAAGAAAACGCCAACCACCCCGATCTGGCCGATCGCGCCTCTTCGGAAACCGACCGTGCCATCGAACTCAGGGCCCGCGACCGTCAGCGCAAGCTCATTGCAAAGATCGATTCCGCCCTGCAACGCATCGACGAAGGCACCTACGGCTATTGCGAAGAAACCGGCGAGCCGATCGCGCTGAAGCGGCTCGATGCACGTCCGATCGCGACATTGTCGATCGAAGCGCAGGAGCGGCATGAGCGCCGCGAAAAAGTCTATCGCGACGACTGAAGCTCACGGCCGGCTGTCTCGAACGATTCTGAAAATGGCCGGTTTCCCGGCCATTTTCATTGGTGCGGCATCCACCACTCAGGGCGCGCGAAGATCGAAAACCCTCGGGGCTTCGGACGAGGTGGTTCGGCAGCCGGACCGGCGACGGTGTTTCGCGGGGATAGCGACCCGGCGGTCGCTCATTTCTTCTGGCTGGAGAGTTCACCGAGAAGCTTGGTCATCTCGTCGTCGAGCGACTGCGGCGCCGCCGGCTTGCCCACCTGGCCGCCCGAACGGGGCTGGTCCAGTGATACTTCAAGTTCTCTCATCAGCGTGTCGTCGATGCTATCCTGCACCGGCTGCGGTGGTGGCGGGGCGTGCCGGGCGGTGTTGGCGTTGGCGGAGCCGTAGGCGGGCAACGGCGTGACATTGGTCGGCTGATAGCTTTGCGTTGCCGGCTTCGGTGCAGGTGCCGGCGGCGCTGTCGGACGGGGGCGGGCGGGCGGCGTCGTATTCACCGGCTGTGGAGCGGGTGCCTGTCTCAGCGGCGGCGGAGCGGGTTGCGGCGGACGCGGCCTTGTCGGAGCGGCGGCCGGAACCGGCTGCAAGCCGCCATCTCCAGTCAATGCCGGCCGGCGCGGCGCCGAAAGCCGGATATCGCGCTCGACGACGACGTCGGTCGGACCGCCGATCAGAAGCAGATGTTCGATGTCGTCGCGGCGTATCAGCACCAACCTGCGATGGCTGTCGACGGCGGTGGCATCCATGACGGCCAGTCGCGTCTTGCGGTTCCGGCCGCCGGCGACGAAGGTTCCGAATGTCAGGTTGCGCACCAGCTTGACGATGACGAGAACGATGACCAGCAGGACGAGCGCTGCAAACGTCCACAACAATGCTGCGGCATAACCGGGACCTGCCACGCTATCGAGCCATTGCATTGGTTTCCCCTGATCGCCCCTTGGAAGTGATAAGACACTAGACCGTTGCAGCGGGCCACCGCAAGTTGCGTTTCACGCTGTTGAACAGCTTGAAAAACTCCGAAGGCCGGAAGACATCATTTTTATCCGACATTTGCCGCCCAGGCCTTTTCCGGACTAGGAGAATGTGATTCAACCCGGTACGGGGCGGGTGTCGGAACACCGGAATTCACGAGCAGGGGGCACATGGCCAAGGAAGCGCGCGGCGATTTCTATCCGGTACCGATCGTCGACCAGAATACGCGACCGGGCGCGGTTACCCGGCTTATCATTTTCATCGTCGTTCTGACGGGGGCCGCGATCGTCTTCGGTCTTTTCCGCGAGCGCCTCGGCGATCCTTTCCTGCTCGGCATGCTCGGCGTGCTGGCGATGATCGGCGTCGGCTTCCTGTTCGCGACGGCGATCGGCTTCGTGCAGGTCACGCCACGCTCGACAGGCGACGAACTGTCGAAATCCTTCGTCGATTCGATGTCGCAGGGGCTTCTCGTCACCGACACCAAGGGCCGCGTCGTCTACGCCAACCGCGCCTATGCGGATATGACCGGAGCATCGTCCGCTGCCGACCTGAAGACCGTCGAGGGATTGCTCTCGGATGTCCCCGAAGCATCGGTGACGATCTATCGCCTGGCGTCCGGCCTTCGCGACGGCCAGCCGGGCGACGGCGAGTTTAGGCTCGCACAGTCCATTCGGCCCGGTGCCGAGCCGGGCGCCCGCTGGTACCGCGCGCGCGCCCGCGCCTTCAGCGTTCCGGGCCAGCGGCTGCCGATGCTGGCCTGGCAGCTTGCCGATATCTCGCAGGAGCGGGCCGAGCAGGAACGCTTCTTCCTCGATCTGCAGAAGGCGATCGATCACCTCGACCACGCGCCGGCCGGCTTCTTTTCGGCCGACCAGGAGGGCCGCGTCACCTACATAAACGCCACGCTCGCCGAATGGCTGGGCATCGACCTCACCAGCTTCACGCCCGGCGCCGTGTCTCTGTCGGAGATCGTGGCCGGCGACGGCATGGCGCTGGTCCGCTCGGTCAAGGCCGACCCCGGCACCACACGCAACGCGGTGATCGATCTCGATTTGACGACCATGACGGGCGAAGCGCTGCCGGTGCGCTTCATGCACCGCGTTTCGGCCAGCCGCGAAGGATTGAATGGGCCGACACGCACGATCGTGCTCAACCGCACGCAAGGCGAGGATGCCTCTGCCGACTTGCGGGCTTCGGAAGTGCGCTTCACCCGCTTCTTCAACTCGACACCGATGGCAATCGCCGGCGTCGACCACAACGGACGCATCCTGCGCACCAATGCGCCGTTTTTGTCGTTGTTTTCGTCTGTGGTCGATCGCGACGCCGTCGACCGTCGCGTGCGGCTCGACACGGTAATCCACGAACGCGACCGGCCGGCCTTCGCGGCTGCCTTCGAGAAAGCGCAGCAGCGGCAGGCCGACATCGAGCCGATCGACACGCTTCTGCCCGGCAACGACGAACGGCACATCCGCTTCTACGTCAACGCCGTCGCTGACGGCACCGGCGGCGAGGGCGCCGAGGAGTCGGCCATCGTCTACGCCGTCGAGACAACGGAGCAGAAGGCGCTGGAAGGGCAGATGGCGCAAAGCCAGAAGATGCAGGCAGTCGGCCAGCTTGCCGGCGGCATCGCGCATGATTTCAACAATGTGCTGACCGCCATCATCATGGCGTCCGACCTTTTGTTGACCAATCACCGCCCGTCGGACCCGTCCTTCCCAGACATCATGAACATCAAGCAGAATGCCAACCGGGCGGCTTCGCTGGTGCGGCAGCTTCTGGCCTTCTCGCGCAAGCAGACATTGCGGCCGGAAGTGCTCAACCTGACCGACGTGCTCGCCGATCTCAGGATGCTGCTGGCCCGCCTTGTCGGCAACGACATCAAGCTGAAGGTCGACCATGGCCGCGACCTGTGGCCGGTCAAGGTCGATATCGGGCAGTTCGAACAGGTGGTGGTGAACCTTGCGGTCAACGCGCGCGATGCTATGCCGGCGGGCGGCGATCTGACCGTGCGCACCCGCAATGTGACCGCCGAGGAGTGCAAGGCCTTTTCCTACCGCGAACTCGCCCCGGCGGACTATGTCGTGGTCGAAGTCGAGGACACCGGCAGCGGCATCGCGCCCGACGTGCTGAAGAAGATATTCGAGCCCTTTTTCACCACCAAGGAAGTCGGCAAAGGCACCGGCCTTGGCCTGTCGATGGTCTACGGCATCATCAAGCAGACCGGCGGCTTCATCTTCTGCGATTCCGAAGTCGGCAAAGGCTCGACTTTCCGCATTTTCCTGCCGCGTCACATCGCCGAAGCGAAAAAAGCAGGCGAGCCCGGCGATGCGCCGGCGGCGCCGGCAAAGGTCGCCGATCCGGCCAAGGATCTGTCGGGCTCGGCCACGGTGCTGCTCGTCGAGGACGAGGATGCCGTGCGCATGGGCGGCATGCGGGCGCTGACCTCGCGCGGCTACACCGTGCACGAGGCATCGTCGGGCGTCGAGGCGCTGGAAGTGTTCGAGGCGCTGGGCGGCAAGGTCGATATCGTCGTTTCCGACGTGGTGATGCCGGAAATGGACGGGCCGACGCTGCTCGGCGAATTGCGCAAGCGCCAGCCCGACATCAAGTTCGTCTTCGTGTCCGGCTATGCCGAGGACGCATTCGCCAGAAACCTGCCGGCAGATGCGCATTTCGGCTTCCTGCCCAAGCCGTTTTCGCTCAAGCAACTGGCCACGATCGTCAAGGACGTGCTGGAGTCCTAGAGCCTTCCCCATGTTCCTCCTTGCGCAACGCCGTGACAACGCCATGATTGAGGGGTGAACGGCAGGAAGGCTTATGGGAGTAACCGGTGACGCCGCACAACGAAGCGGACAAGGACGACTATGCCGACACGGTGTTGTTGCCGGGCGACCCGCAGCGCGCCGAATGGATGGCGCAAACGTTCCTGGAAGCGCCGCGCTGCATCAATCGCCGACGCGGCACGCTTGGCTTCACCGGCTTGTTTCGTGGCAAGTCCATCAGCATTCAGGCGACGGGCATCGGCGTTTCATCGTTTCTGATCTATGCGCATGAACTGCTGGACCATTATGGCGCCCGGACGCTGATCCGTACCGGCACCTGCGGCAGCCTGACCGCAAGGGCAAAGCTGCGCAGCCTTGTCATCTCGCAATCGGCACAGGCGGAAAGCGCCCAGAGCGGCCAGGTTTTCGGCCTTTATGGACCGGCTGGCCCGGACCCGGCGCTCCTCGCATCGTCACGGGCCAAGGCGGTAGAATTTGGCATCGACCATCATGTCGGCCTGACGGTCTGCAGCGACATCTTCTATCACCCGGATGGGCGTGCCCGTTTTGCCGATGCACGGGCGCAAGGAGCCCTGGCCGTGGATATGGAAACCAGCGCGCTCTATGGCATATCGGAGCATTTCGGAGCACGTGCGTTGTCGATGTGTGTCGTGGTGGACAACATCGAGACCGGCGAACAGACCGACTATTCCGAGCGCCAGGCGCTTTTCACCGACATGAGCCGTCTGGCGCTGGCCGTCGCAGCCGAGAGCTAGAGTACGGGTCTACTGGGTCAATTCCTTGCGTACGGCGGCGACATCGTCGGACGAGACTGCAGGAGCCGCGTTGCCCCAACTGGCGCGCACATAGGTCAAGACGTCGGCGACCTCCTGGTCTTTCAGGCGCCAGGCCAGGGAAGGCATGGCGGGCGTCGTCGGTGCATCGGCCGTGTGCACGGCCTGGCTGCCGGCAAGGACGAGCCGGGCCAGTGTTTCGGCACTGCCCTGCGCGACGATCGAATTGCCGGCAAGGGAAGGGAAAAGCGCGCCTGACCCGGCACCATCTCCACCATGGCAGGCCGAGCAATTGTCGCGATAGATTGCCTCGCCCGCGGTCATCCGTGTTGCGTCAGGCTTTGCCGGTTGGGCGCTGTCGACATCCGAGCCCAGGCTCTTGAGGTAGACTGCAACCGCCTTGAGATCGGGATCGGTCATTTTCGACGTGGAGTTCTCGATGGCCTCCGCCATCGGACCGGAGGCAATCGAATGCGCATTGACGCCGGTCTTGAGGTATTTCACCAGATCCTCTTCCGACCATTTGCCCAGGCCCGATTGCGCATTGTTGGTGATGTCGGGGGCAAACCAGCCCTGCAGGGAGGCACCTTGCAGGAACTCGCTGTCCTTATCGGCGCCAAGGAAAGATTTGGGCGAGTGGCAGGTGCCGCAATGGCCCGCTCCCTGGACGATATAAGCGCCGCGATTCCACTCCGCCGACTTGGAGGGATCCGGCTGAAAGCTTGCTTCGGTGAAGTTGAGGGCATTCCAGCCCAGCATCGCCAGCCGGATGTTCAACGGGAACGGCAGCTGATTGGCTTCGACCTTGTTCGATACCGGTTGAACCGTCGTCAGATAGGCCCACAAGTCGGAAATGTCCCGATCGTTCATCCTGGTATAGGCGGGGTAGGGCATTGCGGGGTAGAGCCGCACACCATTGTGGCCGATGCCAGACTTCATCATGCTGCGGAAGTCGGCTTCCGACCAACTGCCGATGCCCGTCTCGCGGTCAGGCGTTATGTTGGGCGGCACGAGCGCGCCGAACGGCGTTTCGAGCGGCAGGCCGCCGGCCAGCGGTTTACCCTCGGCCCGCGTATGACAGCCTGCACAGTCGCCGAGCACCGCCTGATACTGTCCACGTATGATCTGGTCCGCCTGATCGGCACTCCATGCCGGGCCGCCAGTGAGGGCCGCAGCACCGATGGCGAGCGTGAGAACGAGCTTGTTCATGCCTGCACCAGGGGTGCACCGGGATTGCGCAGATATTGATTGCGGATGGCATCGGCGGCGCGGAAAGCGAGCGCGCCGACCGTTCCTGTCGGATTTTTGCCGGCATTCTGCGGGAAGGCCGACGCACCGATGACAAAGACGTTGGGGACGTCCCAACTCTGGAGGAAGGTGTTGACCGCGCTCTTCTTCGGGTCCGTTCCCATGATGGCGCCGCCCGTATTGTGGGTGCTCTGGTAGGGGACGCTGTCCCAGCCTTTCTTGCGGCGGCTGACGGCGTACTGCTTGCCGCCGAGCGCCTTGGCGATTTCCTCCATCCGGTCGCAGACATAGTTCGACATGCGGATGTCGTTGTCGGGAAAATCGAACGTCATGCGCATCAGCGGCCGCCCGAAACGGTCCTTGTAGGTCGGGTCGAGGTCGAGGTAGTTGTTGCGCGTCGCGTAGCTGCTTCCCTGGGACGAGTAGCCAAGCGTGCTCTTGTAGCCCTCGACCGTTGCCTTCTTCCAGGCGCTGCCCCATTTCGGCGTGCCGGGCAGGGTCGGCCTGGTTCCGATCGGGCGCCCGTTGGTGGGAATGCAGTTGATGCCCGCGCCGCCGACGAAGTCCAGCGCGCCGTGGTCGAATGCGTCACCATTGTAATCGTCGATCGTCTGGCCGAGCGCGCCTGCGGCGATGAACGGGTTGAAGTTCTTGTCGTCGAAGAACACCTGCACGCCGGCGTTTGTCTGGTAGCAGTAATTGCGCCCAACCGTTCCTTCGCCGCTGCCGGGGTCGTAGATCTTGCCGATGCCGGACAGCATCATCAGCCGGGCATTGTGCAGGCCGTAGGCGCACAGCAGCACCAGATCGGCCGGCTGGAAGTACTCCTCGCCTGAGGTATCGACGTAGGTCACGCCGCGCGCCGACTTGCCTCCGGGAGCCAGATCGACATGCAGTACCTCGCTGTCGGTGCGGACTTCGAAATTGGACTTCTTCATCAGCACCGGAAGGACGGTGGTCTGGGCGCTCGACTTCGAATAGTTGGCACAGCCGAAGCGTTCGCAGAATCCGCAATAGGTGCATTGACCCATGGCGATGCCGAGCGGGTTGACATAGGCCCGCGACATGTTGGCGGATGGGGTCGGGAAGGGATGCAGGCCGATCGACCGGCCGACCTCGGCGAACAGGGTTGGCGCGTAGGTCATCTGCATCGGCGGGTTCGGATAATCCCGCGACCTTGGATCCTCGAACGGATTGCCGCCTTCCTGCAACTGCCCCTTGATATTGCCGGCCTTGCCCGAGATGCCTGCCAGATACTCGAACTGGTCGTAATAGGGCTCCATCTCCGCGCCGGTCACGCCCCAGTCCTCGACCTGGAGATCGGCGATTCTCGATGCACCATATTTCTTGGTCAGATTGGTCTTTATCTGAAAGTCTGAATCCCAGAACCGCCAGGTGTGGCCGTTCCAGTGGACGCCGGCGCCGCCGACGCCGTTGCCGGGGAGGAAGGAGCCGAAATCGCGCATCGGCAGCGCCTTCTGCGACGGGTCGTTGCGCACCGTCATGGTTTCCACGGCGGGCTGCAGGAAGAGGTCGCGCCGGATGCTGTAGCGCAACTCATCCTGCGCGTAGCCGATGTTGAAATCGGTTGCCGTATCGCGCCAGGGGCCGCGTTCTATAGCCACCACGTCCAGGCCCTGATCGGTCAATTCGTGGGCCAGAATGGATCCCGTCCAGCCGAGGCCGACGATCACGACGTCTTTGCGAGGCAGTATCTTGGTCATGATCAGGCGCCTTTGCCGAGCCATTCGGGGCGCCCGATGATCGAGACAGGCGGCTGCGGATATGGCTGATTGTGTTTGCTGACATGGTCGCGGTAGTCGTAGCGGGCGCCTGGAAAACCAAGCATGCGCCACGAGACCATGTCCTTGTTGCCGCCATAGACGGGGTCGGCAAAGAACCCCTCCATGGTGTTCTGCAGCAGAAGCCCGAAGAAACCCGGCCCCTTGACGCCATTGGGCAGGTCGACCTTCCCGGCCTCCATAGCCGTCAGGAAGGCATCCTGTTCGGCCGGTGCGAGCTCGACGAATGTCTTGCCGTCCCGCTGTTTCAGGAAAGCGTCGATGGCGGCAAGCCCGGTGCGGTAACGCTGCGCCGGATTGGCCTCGCCCTGATAGCCCTGGGTGGGCAGTCCAGGCAGAAACGGGCCTTGCGTGTAAAGCCGGCTCGACGCACCGAACGCCCCCATCAACTGCCTGTCGATATAGACGGCGCAACCGGCTTCCTTGCCGCCCATGCTGAGCTCGTCGGCCGGAATGATGCGGTCGACGATCGCCTCGACTAGAGCTGCTTCCTGGGCCGAGAAAAAGTGCCAGCCGCCTGCCACGACCTGCGTCGGTGGATCGGATGTCATTGGCGTCCAGGGCAAAGTGCCCGAGAACGATCGCGCAAAACCGGCCGATGTCGCGGTTGCCGTAAACATTGCGACCGAGGACAGGAAAAGACGCCGATTCATTCGGACAGGGTTGCGACGGTTCATATTAGGAATCTCAAAAATAAGAGAGCACGCTTGGGAAGTGATTCCCAAGTATTCATGACAACGATAGTTAGGTTAAGCCGCAGATCGAATGCCGATAGACTGCGAGATGAAAATGACCTCGTCAACCACATCACAAAATCGTTAGCGAGGGTTTGGTCTACTGTCGATCAGGTCTGCTTGTGCTGTTGGAAGCCGGTTTTCGCCCGGAGCTTGGGCTGCAGCGTCGCCTCTTGCAGAGCGTCCTGGCATACGCGGCCGAATACTGGACCGATAGAAACAGCATCGTGCCATCAGGCATGAATCAGGGACAGCCACAGACCGGCTGGCGTTCGAGGTAGTGGTCGACACCAGGGCGCCACCGCGACGTATCACGAGGCGTTCCGGACCCCTTGATCATACCTGCTCAGCTGGCAAGCAGCCTAATGAGTTTACGACCTGGACGACGCCTTGTAGACTGAACACATGGCGCTCAAACGGATGGACAACATAGGAATCGTCGTCGATGACCTCGAAGAGACGATTGGTTTCTTTGGCGAGCTCGGCCTTGAGCTCGAAGGGCGGGCCACGATCGAAGGAGAATGGGCCGGACGTGTCACTGGACTGGGCGATCAACGCGTCGAGATTGCCATGATGCGGACGCCGGACGGCCACAGCCGGCTCGAACTGTCCCGCTTCCTCACGCCGCCTGTCGTCTCGGATCACCGCAACGCCCCGGTTAACGCCCTCGGCTACCTCCGCGTCATGTTCGCCGTGGACGACATTGACGGGACGCTTGAAAGGCTCCGCAATCGCGGTGCGCGGCTCGAAGGCGAAGTTGTCCAGTATAGAGACGTGTATCGGCTCTGCTACATTCGAGGGCCTGGAGGGCTTCTCATCGGGCTCGCGCAAGAACTCAGCTGAGCGCAATGCGCTGAGCGGCCTGCCGCTTCGGCACCATCTGCTCATCCATCCCCGGCCGATGGCCGCGCAGATAGAGCGCGCAGGTGGTGCGCAGCATCGACGCAAAGTTCGGGATGGCGCCGTTGATCTCTATGGCTTCGTCGTAGAGCTTGGAGATGAATTTCGGCGTCGTCAGGTTCTGGTTTTCGGCGATCTCGTCAAGCAACGCCCAGAACGTCGCTTCGAGCTGGATGCTGGTCGAGTGACCGTCGATGCGAATCGAGCGGTTGATCTGGCGATAGCCTTCGGGGTCCTGGCCCGCAAACACCCTGCACATCCGACAAACCTCCCATGATTGTTGGTCTTGGGTGGACGGGCGTCCAGTTTGATACTGCTTGACCTGTCCCCACACGTATTCTCGGGCAAAATTGCCGGTCCGGCAATCGGACTTTCGTCCCGTTCGCGGCTGCGGGCGTGGTAACCGGCTGCCACCACCTTTTGTCCGCGCCGCGCATAATCGCCTCCACACCAGCGCGGAGACTAATTTGGCCAAGGCGATCCACAGTATGATCCGGGTTCTCGACGAGGCCCGATCGGTCGATTTCTACAGAAACGCCTTCGGGCTCAATGTCGCCGACAGGCTGGATTTCGAGACGTTCACGCTCCTTTACCTCAGCAATGCCGAGGCAGGGTTCGAGCTCGAACTGACCGTGAACAAGGATCGGCAGGAAGCTTACGGGCTCGGCGACGGCTACGGTCACTTCGCTGTCTCGGTCGCCGACCTCGACAGCGAACATGACCGTCTCGGTGCGCTTGGCCTGAATCCGAAGAAGATCGTCGAGTTCAACCGCGACGGATCGCTGATCGCCCGCTTTTTCTTCATCGAGGACCCCGACGGCTACAAGATCGAGGTTCTGCAGCGCGGAGGTCGCTTCCGATAGGAGACATAGCAGTCGCGCCGGCAGGTGCGGCGCCAGCAAACGCACTCTCAACAGTGCACATAGCAAGCAGGGAGGAATAAAATGGTCACGATCTATGACGCGAAGCCCGGGCTTTCACGTCGCGAGCTTCTCAAACGCGGCGGCATCGGCGCGCTGCTCGTCATCTCCGGTAGCGCCGTCATCAGTCCTGAACATGCCTGGGGGCTCGAGACATCGGCACTCAAGCCCGAAACCATGGCGACGCTGATCCAGATGGCGCGCGACATCTATCCGCACGATCAGGTGCCGGACAAATACTACGCCATTGCCGTGAAAGGTCATGACGAGCAGGCCGGCAAGGACGCCGCCTACAAGGCGATGCTCGAGGATGGCATCGCCGACCTCGACAAGAAATCCGGCGGCGGCGGCTATCGCGGCCTTGGCTGGGAGGACCAGCGGGTCGCGATGCTGAAGCAGATCGAGGCGACGCCGTTTTTCCAGGCCATCAGAGGCGGCCTTGTGGTCGGCCTCTACAACCAGAAAGAGGTGTGGCCGATCTTCGGCTACGAGGGCGAGTCCTATTCCAAGGGCGGCTACATCGCGCGCGGTTTCGACGACATCGAGTGGCTCTGAGCCCCGTCGTTCCTGAACCCGCAAACAGAAATCATGGGAGGAAACCATGGCAGCTTCATTTGATCTGAACAACGACGGCGTGGTCGTCATCATCGGTTCGGGCGCCGGCGGCGGCACGCTCGGCAACGAACTTGCCCAGAAGGGTGTCGACGTCGTCATCCTGGAAGCCGGCGCGCGCCACGAATACGAGGATTTCGTCAATGACGAGTGGGGTTCGTTCGCCCAGCTCGCCTGGACCGACAAGCGCACCACGTCCGGCGACTGGCGCGTGGCAAAGGATTTTCCGAACCTGCCGGCCTGGATCGTCAAGTCGGTCGGCGGTTCGACCACGCATTGGGCGGGAG
>NZ_RZPW01000260.1:0-7774 GCF_003998455.1 Mesorhizobium sp. M7A.F.Ca.CA.001.08.2.1
GCATAAGGCCATGCCCCTGCATCGGTTTGTCGACATAGAGCGTGTGAAGCGAAGGTGCATCGAATCCTGTCAGCCACATATCTCGGACAATGACCAAGTCGAAGCCGGACCCCGGCTTCTTGAAGCGATTGGCGAGAGCTTCCAGCCGAGACTTCGTGCGAAGGTGCGGTTGCAGCGAAGCAGGGTCGTCAGAGCGGTTCCCAGTAATGACTACCTTGAGCATACCGATGGTGTCATCGCGCGCTTCGGCAGAAACCCAGTCAGGACGCAACTTGGCAATCTCGTCATAGAGCATCACCGCGACTCTCCGGCTGATCGCGACAATCATTCCTTTGCCGCCAGCCATCGCCTCCCTTCGTTTCTCGAAATGCGCGACGACGTCTGCCGCGATTTCTTCCACCCGGTCCGGGGCGCCGACGACCTCATCGAATCTCGCGAGCTTGCCTTTGATCCGCTCGACGGCAGCGTCCTCGCCTTCCGCAAGTTCCTCCGCCAATGTGTCGAGTCGGACCCGATCCTCATCGGACAGGTTCAAGTGCAATCTAGCCAGCCGTGCGGTGTAGTGGATTGGAACGATCGCTTTGTCCCTCACTGCTTGCGTCATGTCGTAGGTGTCGATGACGTCGCCGAAGGTTCCGTAAGTGTCGCGATCCCTCTCGTCGATCGGTGTCCCGGTAAACCCGACGGCCGTGGCATTCGGCAGGGCCTGATGGAGATAGTCCGCGAACCCTACGGCTTCCCTGATCTCGCCGTCGCGTTCCACGAATGTCTTCTTGAACCCGTATTGCGTTCGATGGGCCTCGTCGGCGATCACGACCACATTGCTGCGATCCGTGAGCAGCGGATGTGTGCCATCCGCACCACGGAACCGCTGTATCGTCGTGAATACGAGGCCGCCAATATCAACCGACAGCAGCCTTCGCATTTCCTCCGCTGTTTCGCCTTTGCGGGGCGTTCCGCGGAGCGCCGCACTATGGTCTACAAAGGTGCCAAAGAGCTGGTCATCCAAATCGTTGCGATCCGTTACCATGACGATGGTCGGGTTTTTAAGCGCCTTGGCCAACTGGAGCTGACGAACGAAGAACAGCATCGTCAGCGACTTGCCAGACCCTTGTGTGTGCCAGACGACACCACCCTTCCGCGAACCGCTTTGCGAGGCGGCCACGGTTGATGCCAATGCCTTCCGGACGGCATGGAATTGATGATATCCGGCGAGCTTCTTCGACCTAACGGTCCCGTCCTTCACCTCAAACGCCACGAAGTCGACGATGAAATCGAGGAAGCGCTCCGGTGCAAAGACACCACGGATGAGCACCTCGAGTTCCGACCGACCCCTGTCATCCAGATCGGTTCCATCGATGGTTCTCCAGGGCGCGAACCGATCCGGCTCCGCAGTGAGCGACCCGATCCGGGCTTTCATGCCGTCGCTTACGACGAGAACCTGGTTCGCGCGGAATAGGTCCGGGCATTTCTCGGCGTAGTTCCTCAACTGGGTATGTGCCCGTTCCAGCGTAGCATTGATGCTGGCCGGGTTCTTGAACTCAAGAATCGCAACCGGGAGCCCGTTCACGAAAGCGGTCAGGTCCGTGCGAACGACGCCGCGGTCCCCCTTCACAATGAACTGGTTCGCGACCAGCAAACGGTTGGCCGACGGGCTATCGCGATCAAGGATTCGCAACCCGACAGTCCGCGTCTCTCCACGGTCGTTGATCTCGACTGGAACGCCGGAGACGAGAAACGGATGGAAAAGCCTGTTGTTCTCGATCAGATCCTGGCTGGGCACAGCCATGATCGTTCGCATTGCCGCATCGACCATGGCGGCCGTCGCCTCCGGATTGAGGCTTGCCAGCGCGCTGCGTAGCTCCGGCTCCAGGATTGCCTGCCGATAATCGGTACGGGCGCCCATGGGGCCGTCTGGAGCGAGATAATCGCCAGGAACCGACTTCCAACCGATCAGTTCGAACCAGGATAGGGCTGCGAGTTCGACCGCTTCCTCGGCAAGCTCAAGGCGCCGGGTCTCCGTCGGTTGGTAATAACTCTCTGTCATGCTGCGATCTCGGCGTCTGGCGCGCTTTCGTTTGCTCCTTCTGTTTCCCAATCGAGGCGAGCGGCATCATAGGCGGTTTCGTCCAAGTGAAAGAGCACGTAGCTCGGTTGGAAGCTTGCGCCTGCTATCTCTACCATGTCGAACTCGGCATCGAGATGCTCGTTGAACGCAGCGTTTGTGCTGTAGGTCGCGGCACCCTCGTCTTGCGGCCCCGGGACCGCTCGGCTCCAGGCGACATCGAATAGGAAGGCGACAAGGCTGTCGCAAAGGCCGCCGAGCATCAGCGCATGCTGGCGCTGCAGCGTTCCCCAATCGAGCGACCCGCCATGGCGCATGTTGGGTACATTGCTGAGCTTCGCCAGGGCGACAGCGACATCATCGATTCCCTTGGTAAGCGCCTTGATGTGTTCGTTGATATCCGCCGCGTTTGGGTGATCTGTTAGGGAGAAATCCATGGCATCGATCACGCCGCGCATTCGGTCCGGGAAGCCGTCTTTCTTGCGAAACTCGATACCCAAGCGGACCCCTATCGTCGAATGTGCCGCTTCGAAGAGCGTCCTGACGCTTTGCAGGCAGAAGGCCGGCTGGCTCTCGATGCTGCGCTCCAGGGCCTCTATGTGAATCCTGAGAGGCTCCGCCCGATCGGGGTGCAGCTCAAGTAGGGCGCGGAGCATCTGGAGCGAGTAGGGCATCGTCAGGTTTCCTTCCTGACGCGCTCGAAGTCGTCGAGCCGGACCTTGTCGAGTGCGTTAAAGATTGCGTTCATGATCCGACGGAGCTGAACGAAATCGACCCAAACTTCAGGCGCAATATTGGCATTAGCGACATCGTCGTACCTGAACGCCGTCGAACGTGGATCGAAGGTATCGAACTCCAGAATGCGATCCCTGAGCCAGTCCAACTGCGACTGCTGATAACAACCTGTCAGGCGCTCGTGCAGGTGGATAGCGAGGTCACGGAGTCCATGGTTTCGCTTCGGTTGGGCCTCATGGATCGCCTTGAGGTTCAGTTCGAGAGCATGCCGGAAACAGAACAGAATCGGATCGATGCTCTCCCAGGACTCGTTGCAGCTGCTAGCCTCGTCGAGCAAGCGGAAGGCGGCTGTCTTGTAGGATTGCGCCATGTCGTATGTCGTCCGGCCCGTCTGACCGTTCCAATTGACCAGCATTGCGCCGTATTTGGTTTCTGGCTCATCTGGTAGGTCTGAAAATATGGACCAGGCGAGGCTGACGCCACGTTCGCTCATGCTGCCACCGCCTTCTCCGCATCTTTGATGCGGAGCTCCCCAGAGATCAGCTTTGGCAGGAGAGTGTCCCTTAGATCTCGCAGGGTTCGGGATTGGGCCGCAGCAGCTTGAATACTAGAGAACAGGGGATCGACGATACGACCGAAGGCTTCCAATATACCAGACGGCGGCAATGCCATTTCCCAAGCCGCAACTGAAGAGGGTGGTACGCGCTGCCGTCCAGACGACCCCGTCATCGATCCAATCAGGTGTGCGCGGAAGGATTCGTTTCGCGCCAGCAGATAGGGCCATGCCGCACTCATGGGCGCCTTGGGGCGCAGCACGATGAACTCGGTCGAGCCCCATCCGACCTGATCTTGGGCGAGAAAATCCACATGGGCCGTCTTTCCGTTTTCCAGGCAGGGCGTGATGCGCGCAATCAGCGTATCACCCCGCATAAAGCGGGCGCCCGATGAGGCTTCGCGTATGATGTAGCTGTCGACGCTTGGACCTGAGGTCGGAAGAGCAGCCATATCAACGTAAGGCGCGGGAGTGCTCGCTCGAAGCGGCGTGGAGGGATTGATTTCCAGCACCGACGAGATCGATGCAATATTCCAGCCTTCTGGTACCCCATTCTCTCCGAAGCGGTCAGGGAAAATAATAGCAGTATCTGCTGAGAGGTTGTGACCGCGGCCTTCAAGCTTGGCACGGACAGGATCGAAATCCACAAACCAGCTCTTGAACAGCGCCTGAGCGATTTCCTCAAGAGTTCCGATCATGAACCGGTTCAACTCGATCTTGTCATCGAGAGAGCCGAGGAGGTTGGCGATATTTTTCTGCTCATTAATCGATGGCAAGACGAGGGGAACGTTCCTCAATATCTCGGTATTGAGGTTGGGCATAACCAGCCCGACAGCATGTTGACGTAGCCAATCACGCGTATCTGGACTTGAGATACAGAAAGCGAGAAAGCGCGGATCGACCTTCTTCGTGTTTGGTCTAACTAAGAGGCACCCAGTTCCGCACACCCATCCTACGTTGTTGTCAATGGTCAGCGCGCACTTATCGACTTCACCACGTCTGGAGAACACGAGATCGTTGAGCCGCAATTTGTGCCGGCTAAGCCGATCTGCTTCTGCGAAGGTGATGTACGCCACGCGGGCTGTGTCGATCCGACGGTCAGTTATGTTTGTTGGCATTACAACCGGCACGCCTGTCGATACATAATCTGACGCGTGCAATTGGCTGCCAAACGGGCCGGTCTGTATGGCGTCCGCAACATCGCCGAGTGTTGTTGTTGCCCACTCACCAGCCATGGCCGACCCCCGCCAGTGCATTGCGGATGCGCTCGTCGAGCGCCATACCTTCGGTCATTTGATCGCGGAGGTCCTTAGTCAGACGAGAAATCTTGGACTCGAAGGGTTCGTCGTCCGGGTCCATCTCCCGCGTACCGACATACCGCCCCGGTGTGAGCAAGAACCCTTGAGCTTCGACTTCCTTCAGGCTAGCTGCTTTGGCGAAGCCCGGCACGTCCACATAACGCCCACCGACCTCACGCCACGCATGGTAAGTGTTGGCGACCTTGGCGATGTCATCGTCGGACAGCTCTTTCAGCGTGCGCGAGACCATAGTTCCGAGGCCGCGCGCGTCGATGAACAGGATTTCACCCGTGCGATCGCGCAGCTTCTTGTCGCGCGAGATGCCGTTGGATTTGTCGCGGGTCAGAAACCAAAGGCAAACGGGGATTTGAGTCGTAGAGAACAGCTGGCCGGGAAGCGCAACGATGCAATCGACGAGTCCCGGATAGACCGTCTTCGTCCCATTCGGTTCAGCGACCTCGATGCCTTCGATCATAGTCCGGCGGATATCGCCTTCACCGAACTGCTGGCTCGACAATGAGCCATTGGCCAGGACGACGCCGGCGTAGCCATCCGGTGCAAGATGGTGGACGATGTGCTGGAGCCAAGCGAAGTTGGCGTTCCCGGCAGGCGGGACGCCATATTTCCATCGGCCGTCATCCTTCAGTTTTTCGCCACCCCAGTCACTGTCGTTGAACGGCGGATTTGCGAGGACGTACTTCGCCATCAGGCCCTTGTGCAGGTCCTCATGAAAGGTGTCCGCCCATTTGGGACCGAGATTCGCTTCAATGCTACGGATAGCAAGGTTCATCTTCGCAAGGCGCCACGTCGTGGCGTTGGACTCCTGACCATAGACGGAGATTTCGTTGAGCCGGCCGCCGTGCTCTTCCACGAAACGCTCGGACTGCACGAACATTCCGCCGGAACCACAGCAAGGGTCATAGACGCGGCCCTTGAACGGCTCCAGCATCTCGACCAGCAGCTTCACCACGCAGCCGGCGGTGTAGTACTGTCCGCCGCGCTTGCCCTCCATCTTGGCGAACTCGCCGAGAAAGTATTCGTAGACACGGCCTAGAACGTCTTGCCCCTTGTGGGAGTCGTCAAACTTGATGTCGGAGAAGAGCTTCAGGACCTCGCCCAGCTTGGTCTGATCCAGTTCCTGGCGCGCATAGTTCTTTGTCAGGACGCCGCGAAGGCTGGAATTCTCAGCTTCGATATCGAGCATAGCTTGATCCAGCAACTCGCCGACTGTCGGTTTGGTGCTGGTCGCGTTTTCTTTGAGAAAGTCCCAGCGCGAGCGATCGGGGACGTAAAAGATCCCGTCCGCGAGATAGAGGTCGCGGTCGTCGACAAGATCTCGTTCTTCAGGGTCGGTAAGCGCAGCTTTACGGCGGGCGTCGAATCGATCCGAGATGTATTTCAGGAATATCAGGCCAAGCGCAACGTGCTTGTATTCGCCAGCATCCATGTTGCCCCGCAGCTTGTCGGCTGCAGCCCAGAGCGTTGTCGCAATCGGTGGTGCTACTTTTTCCGGCTTGGGAGCCGCATTCTTCGTCCCGGGTTTACGTCCTCGTGGCACTGCAATTCCTGACTTCAAGGTATTATGGGGTACGTTTGAACGCTCGAAGCTGTCATTCTGCCGCAGCGGACGGGGCCGACGCGGCGGACGGGTTTCCGAGCAGTTCGGTGAGTTTCATCCGAAGCCGATCTTGCCGTGCGGCATAGAACGTCTCGAATTCCTGGAGGTCTGCCGCCAGTTCGCCTAACTCGTGTTTGGTTCGGTAGTGAAGCTGCGACGTGGGGTCCGGCAAGTGCGCGGAAAGCCATGCCATCGGCATAGCCGCCCGCTTTTCATTGTTGATGGCGCCTTCGAGAAGCTGAAGGTTGGGCAGCGTGTTCGCGTGACGAGCGACCACTTCGACGTCTATCTCATCGAACCCTTGCTTCTGAAGCCGCGCCGGCGTGAACCGGGAAATTGGATAGATATGGTCGACGTGGAATTGATTGCGCAGATCGACAAAGGGAAACAGCAAAGAGAGCAGCGGGAACGTCCGCTTGTCGCCATACTCCATATGCAGGAGATCCTCGATCTCTGCCGGCTCGAAGGTCAAGGATTTTCCCCGTTGGCTCATCACTTGGCGCAGCTGTCCCACCGGGAAGGCCGTCGGGTCATTTGCTTGAACCACCTCGCGAAGGGCGGTCAGAAGCGTATCAAGCCCGCTGCCCCAGATACCGGATGCCTTTACGATCGACCTCACCAGCCAGTCTCTGATCGCCGCGCGATCACCAGCGAACTGGCTATGGGTGACGTAGTTCGCAGGAGCGTTCCGCCGGTATAGATAGTAAGCGATCGGCAATAGGGCGCTGTCGGCCCTCAGCGTTTGCCCATTGAGGCCGAAGCTTGAAGCCAGTTCTACGGTCCTGACCAGAGCCGCCCGAATCGCGAACCAATTGGTCTCCAGCGCCAGCATGTTGGTGGTCGTAAAGTTTTCGACCTTGAATCCTACTGAGGCGATATCAGCCAGCATTAAGCCCGCTTTGAGGACGAAGTCCTGACTGAGCGCGAAACCCGACCCAATGTGGTTCAACTCGTCCACGAGTTTGTGGATCTCGGCGCGAGCGTCAACCTGCTTCCACTGGGCAACGGCAATGCTAAGCAACAGGTCTGAATAGGAGAGGATCGTCCCTCCTGAATTGAGCCGGATGAAAATGTTGAGAACCCGCTCGAGGTCCTGGGTTTCTTCCTCGTAGTAGTTGACAAGGTTGTGCGAGTGGACGACGCGATGCAGACGGTCGACTACCTCGTAGGCTCTTTCTAAAGGATCACCGTCGAGTCCACGCTTTCGTAATCCGGACAGCATTGCCGGGCCGTCTTTCATCCCGAGAATGTCAGGGACTAAGAACCAGTGTGCTCCCTCGTCGCGCGCGGCTTGCTGATCGTCCAGGAACTTGAAGCGATAGCGGATCCCGTCCTCGTCAGGCGACGGGGGCGCCAACAAATCAAGGCGCAACGTCCGCACAGGGAACGCATCAGGATTCGTCCACCACTTGTTCGGCTGCTTGATAGCCATAGATCCGCGTAGGCCGATATTGAGTGCCGTGAGACGCTGCTGCCCGTCGAGAACGGCGGTGACGCTCTGATGA
>NZ_RZPW01000261.1:0-7759 GCF_003998455.1 Mesorhizobium sp. M7A.F.Ca.CA.001.08.2.1
GTGTTGGCCAGGATGACCTCATGCTGCTGATGCAGCGTCAGCGCAAGTTCCTCCCTGGCGGTTTCGATCTTGGCCGTGAGCTCGTCGTTGAACCCTTCGATGCGGCGCATGTTGGCGACGAAGTTCCAGGCCAGCACCAGCGCCATGCCGACCATCTGGAAGTGGGATGTCAGCGTGACGTAGTAGACATTGCCAAGAAGGATGCCGAGATAGGTCATCAGGTCATGCAGGATGGCCACGATGGTAAGCGCGTTGACGATGTGAAGGACGATGTGGTCCAGCCGATTGCTGCGCCAGGTCAGGCCGATCGACAGGAAACAGGCGCCGATGTAAAGCAGCGACCAGAACAAGGCCAGCAGGTTGAGCATCGGGCCGAGTTGGGAATGCGGCGTGGCAAACAGGGCCGCGGCGCCGATCGCCAGCGCGGCCCACAGCACGGCTTCCCCCCTGGGAAAGCGGCGCTCGGCAAAGCGGATGACAAACAGCACGAAGGCGGCGGCCATGACCATGAAGGAGAGCATGATAAAACGCTGCCAGGTGTCGGTCGCCCCGAACGGCCAGGGGCTCGTCACCACGAAATTGAGCGAATAGCAAAACCACGCAATCGTCATCAGGGCGAACCAGCCATAGGCCTTCAAGCTTCGGCGCAGCAGCCAGACGACGAAGAAAAAGGTGCCAAGCGCCGCGGTGACGCCGAGATAGAAGACCGGCAGTTCGCGGCGAATCCAGAATTGCTGGACAAAATGGGCACGCGTCGCCGAAGGCGGGCCGATCAGGACCGGACCAAGGCCTGGCTGGTACGGCGCTAGGCCCGAGACCCTGATCAGCAGCGTGTTGGTGCCGGCATGCAGGACCGGGGAAGCGAGCTGCCAGTAGCGGGGCACGTTCCATGAGCGCGTCAACGGCTCGACGAGGAATTCGTCGCGGCCGAGTTCCGCGCCGTTGACAGAGATCGATCCGGCCAGTGTCCAGTAGTTCAGCGCGAGGCCTAGCGGCTCGGCCGCGTCGGGCCTGTCGAAGGTGAGGCGATACCAGACCACGCCGTCGAAACCGGGCCAGCGCGTCGCCCAGTCATCGGGCAAGGTCACGCTGGTCCAGCCGGCGGCCGGCGGCGCGGCGGCGTCCCAGCCGGATCGAACGGCCTCGATCGTCTTGAACGGCACGGCCCCGTCGGCGCCGAGGGCGATGCCGCCCGGCGCGAGGAGCAGGAATATCAGGGCAAGAAGCCTTGCGACCGCGCCTCGAAAATCGCTTCCGTCCGGGATTTGACCGACAGCTTCTTGTAGATGTTGCGAATGTGGCATTCGACCGTGAACCTGGAAAGGGAAAGGACCCCCGAAATCTCTCGATTGGTAAGCCCCTTGGCAACGAGGTTGAGGATCTCGACCTCGCGCGGCGTCAAGGGAGGCGGCGGCGCAAGCGCGGGCTTGCCGCGCCCCGGCCTGTCGGTGGAGGAACGGGCGCGCCCGGATGACGCCGGCGCCGACACCAGTTCCAGGATGCGCCGGGCGATGAAGGGATCGATCGGCGCGCCGCCGCGAATGGTGCTGCGGATCGAAAGTGACAGCTCGACGTCGTCGCGCTCCTTCAAGAGATAGCCGGTCGCTCCGGCACGCAGGGCTTCGAGGATGGTGTTTTCGTTGCTCCAGGCCGAGATGACGAGAATCGGCAGCGCCGCGTCGTGCTCGTGCAGGGAGCCGATGAGGTCGATGCCGTTGCCATCGGGCAGGCCGACATCGACCAGCGTCATGGCGAAGGGTTGGTCGACGAGCAGGGCCTTGGCCTGCGCGATCGACCCGGCGAAAAACAGCTCCTCCTGAGCGTAGCCAAGGCCCCTCAGGATCGAGCGCAACCGCACCTGCATCATCGGCTCGTCCTCGACGACAAGCAGCGGGCTCGGCAGCAGTGCTTCCGATGGCAGGTCGATGGCGGGATGTTCCTTGGACGACATGAACCTCGACGCGAATGGCGGCTTTCACCTGTAGCAGCCGGGCGGAAAATACCCAACCGATCGTACCCAGTCTGCCATGGATCGGTTGCCGCCGACATAGCTGGGATCAGGTAGAGCGAGCCGGGTATGGCCGTTTGTAACAGCGCCCGTGCGGGAGGCGCTTTTCGCGACATCCAACGGTTGCCTCCATGCCCGATCCTGCTGCAATCGGAGGAGAGACAATGCGTCAACATCTGCTGAACGGTTGGCTCGTGGCGGCCCTGGTCGCGACGACCTGTCTGCTCGGCGTGACCGCTTACGCGGAGGTGAAGGAAGACATCTCGCGCGTCGCCTGCACGCGTGGAGGACAGGCTCCTGGCGAGCGGGGCGCACGGTGTGATACCTGTGCCGCCGCGCGATGCGATGTGCGCGCATCAGGAGCCTGAGCGGCAGCCGTTAGGGGACCGCATGAGCGGCAATCCGCCAGCCAAAACGGCGCTTGCATTCGGGCACGATCCGCGCAGCCGAGATAGAATTTCCGATCAGACAAGCCGGATGTTGCGTGCGGGGCTGAATCCCTTGCCGCGCAAGGGTTTCAGACGCGGGCGCCGTCGAATTTTTCGCGCGCCGCCTTGACGCGCATGGTGTTGGCGCGCGCCCATTCGCTCAGTGCGCTGACGGGGATCAGCAGCTCGTGGCCGAGCTCGGTCAGCTCATAATCGACGCGCGGCGGAATGGTTGGAAACACGGTGCGGGTGACGAAGCCGTCACGCTCCAGCCCGCGCAAGGTGGTGGTCAGCATCTTCTGCGAGATGCCGCCGACGGCTGCGCGCAATTCGTTGAAACGCAGCGGTCCGTCGCCCAGCTTGCCGACGACCAGAACGGTCCATTTGTCGCCGACGCGCTGCAGGATTTCCGAGATGGCGCGGCAGTCTTCGGAGCGGTGTGGGTGCCTCGGTAACAAAAAAGTGCCTTCTTGTGCATCGCGTTTGCAGTATCTCATATAGCGCAGGTATCCAAATGATACCAGTACTTCGTGCAAGGAGAGCCCTTATGTCCAAACCCAAAATTGCCATCGTCGTCGGATCGACGCGCGCCGCTCGTTTCGCCGATGTGCCAACCCAGTGGATCGCCAAGATCGCCAAGTCGCATGCCGACATCGATGTCGAGATCGTCGACCTTCGCGACTTCCCGCTGCCGTTCTTCGACGAGGTCGCATCCTCCGCATGGGCGCCGTCGCAGAACGAAGTGGCACAGCGCTGGCAGAAGAAGGTCGCCGAATTCGACGGCTTCATCTTCACCGCCGCCGAATACAATCATGGCCCGACGGCGGTGCTGAAGAATGCCATCGACTACGCCGCCAATGAATGGAACAAGAAGCCGGCCGGCTTCGTCGGCTATGGCAGCGTCGGTGGCGCTCGCGCCGTCGAACAGCTCCGCCTTCATGCCGTCGAATTGCAGATGGCGCCGGTCAAGTCGGCCGTCCATATCGCCTGGGGCGATTTCCTCGCCGTCCGCCAGGGCGAGAAGAAGCTGGAAGACCTCGAGCATCTGAACCAGGCCGCCACAGCTCTGGTCAACGACGTTGCCTGGTGGGCCAAGGTGCTCAAGGCAGCGCGTCAGGCCGACGCCGTCGCCGAGGAAGTCAAGGCGGCCTGACCGCCGGTTCGAATTATCCTCCCAAGGATCCGGGGCGGCGCTTGCGCCGCCCTTTTTCAATTATAGCGGCTCAAATCGAAAGCTGGCACCGGATCGGACGACACGGCCGACACCGGGCGAATCCAGATGCGCGCCGGCAACGAAACAATGATCGTCGGCAGCAAGCGCCAGCAACCGCAACCGGCTTTCGCGCGCCTGGTCCTGATCGGCATCGAATTCCCACGTCACCTCAGGTCGATCGAACTGAAGCGATGGGACGTGAACGGTGTCGCCCCAAATCAGAATGCGTTCGCCACCGCTCGAAACACGAAAGCAGCTGTGTCCCGCTTCATGGCCATGGGCTTCGACAATGTCGACATGTGTCCCGATACGGTCTCCGGCTTCGAAGGGTTCCGCCATGCCGTGAAATCGTTCGAGCCGCGCTTCGGCGCGAAAAAAGCCGAGTTCTTCCCCGGGAACGAGCAAACGCGCCAGGCGCGGGAAAGCGTCGCGGCCGTCGGCAAGCACAAGACCATGGATGTGGTCGAGATGGGTGTGGGTGAAACAGACGGCACGGACTCGTCCGGCATCGATGCCAGCTTCGTCCAGCGCCTCGGGAAGTCGGCCCATGGTGGGATGCCAGGCGTTCGAGGCACCGGTATCGATCAGGATGATTCCGTCTCCATCGTCAATCGCGAAGGCATTGACGGACAGTCTGAGTTGACCACCAACCAACGCCACTTGTTGCGGCAATTCATCGCCAAATGGCTTGTCGCCGGGTTGCCGAAGCCGTCCGATCGGCATGTCGACATAGCCATCGCGCAAGGAGGTGATGCGCAAGTCACCAAGATCGTAGGTCTGATAAAGGTCGCCCGAAGCCATGCGGTGCATTTTTTCCGATCCGTTCTGCAGACAACCGGCAACATGCGACGGGCCAGCTGCGTCGGCAACCCGCCCCGTCAATTCGATCTGTGCCATGGGTGCGTGCGTCGCCTGCCGTGGCCGGATGATGCAGTCGGCGAGGCGGTCCGTTTCGTTCAACTCGCCGGCATGGTGCTGATACCCTGATGTCACGATAGCCTCGGCCCAATCGGGGTTGGACTGCTACATCGACCGGGCTGCCATCTGGTCGCGCCCTTTGCCCTGGTATATCCGGCTGCGATCCGTCACATGAGTGAAGCCGTGAAGACATCCAGCCCGACCGGCGCCGTTTCCCCGATGATCCCGGTGCTCGTATGCGCGCTTGCGATCTTCCTGCTGTCCGGGATGGATGCGGCGATGAAGATCCTGGTCATCGCGGTCGGGGTCTACAACACCTTGCTGTGGCGCAGCATGGTCGCGGCCGTGGTCGCGGGCGCAGCCTGGTTGGCGGGACCACGCTTAAAGCCGACCATTCCGGTGCTGAGGCTGCATGCGCTGCGTGCCGCAATTGTCGGCGTCGTGCTGATATCCTTCTTCTGGGGCTTGGCCAGGCTGCCGCTCGCGGAGGCGATCGGGCTCAGCTTCGTGGCGCCCTTGTTTGCGCTGTTTCTCGCCGCGCTGCTGCTGGGCGAACGGATCCGACGCCAGGCTGTCTGGGCATCGTTGGCCGGCATCGCCGGCGTCGCCATCATCATGGCCGGCCAGTTCGGGCAGGCAGACTATTCGCAGGACGCCATGCTCGGCACGGCAGCGGTGCTCGTGTCGACGGTGTTCTACGGATACAATCTGATCCTCGCCCGGCAACAGGCGCAGTTGGCCAAGCCGATCGAGATCATGCTGTTCCAGAACCTTTGCGTTGCCATCCTGCTCGGCCTCGCGGCACCCTGGCTTGCCGTCGCCCTGCCGAGCGATCTTTGGCTTCCTTTGGCCGGGGTGACGGTGCTGTCGCTCGCCGGGCAATTCCTGATGAGCTGGTCCTACGCCCGCGCCGAAGCGCAATATCTGATCCCGACGGAATACTCGGCCTTCATCTGGGCGGTCGCGCTTGGCTGGTTCTTCTTCGGCGAGGAGGCGACCTGGACCACGCTGACGGGAGCGTGCCTGATCGTCGCCGGCTGCCTGATCGCCGCGCGGGCCAATCCCAGGCTTGCCGAGCCCATCGAAGTGGCGGTTTGAACGTCGACGTTCAACGCCCCGCCGGATCGCGAAATACCCCAGTCTCCACCTCGTGCATGAAGTGAGCGATGAGAGCCGCGCATTGGCGATGATGCGTTTCGAGAAGCATGTGCCCGCTCTCAAAGACATGGATTTCGACGGCGTCGAGATCGCGGCTGTAGGCCATGATCTCGTCCAGGCGAAGAAGGCGTCGTGGCGCCCCCACAGCACCAGGCATGCTGGCTGTTGGTCGCGGAGATAGGCCTGGATGGCCGGGAAGCGCGCGATGTGCGAGCCATAATCGGTGAAGAGTTCGAACTGAATGTCGGTGTTGCCGGGCCTCGCCAGGCGCTCCGTATCGAGATACCAACCCTCGGGCGGAAACAGCACTTTCAGACGCTCGGGGAGACCGCCGATATACTGATTTCGGGTCCCCTCGAAATTCATCCAGTCCGGCAGTCTGGCGCGGTTTTCTTCAGTCGGTTCGGCGAAGAACGCCTTCGGCGCGTCCCATTCCGGTCCCAGCCCCTCGTCATGAGCGTTGCTGTCCTGGGCGATCAGGCCGAGGATGCGATCCGGACGCCGTGTGGCGAGATGATAGCCGACGGGCGTGCCGAAGTCAGTGATGTGGAGGAAGAATCGCTGGAGGCCGAGGGCCTCGATGAAGGCTTCGATCGTGCTGGCCAGGTTGTCGAACGTGTAGTCATAGGCATCGATGGAAGGGGCGGACGAAAAGCCGAAACCGGGCAGATCCGGCGCCACCACATAGGCTGTCTCCGCCAGCGGTTCGATGACATTGCGATAGACGTGCGACGAAGTCGGATATCCGTGCAGCAGCAGGATTGCCGGTCTGCCGGGATCGCCGGCATGACGGTAGAAGATGTCGAGGCCGTCGACATTGATGGTTTCGTGGCGGGTCTTGTAACGATTGCTGCACATCCTCTCCCTCCCAGGGTTCCGCGCCGATCTGGCGACGCGCTGGCTTTGACACCACGTATCCGTATGATAGTGGTTACATCATGTAACCGTATAATCCGGTTAATGAGGTTATGTTCCATGGGCGATGCATACACCGAATGGGTACCGGATCACTTCATAGGCGGGCATCCCGCTTTGGACCTGTCGAACGCCGTGTTCGACCGGCGGGCGCCGGCAGCAGACAATGAACTCTTCAAGTCCGTCCGGGATGTTGCGAACTGGTTCAGCGCCTCAGGGCTTGCCGACGATCGCCAGGCGCAGGCCGTTGCCGAGATAGCGGATGGGCGGTTCGTGGAAGGGGTCCGCGAAATGCGGGAGGCGTCATTTCAGGTTTTCGAGCCAATCGCCGCGGGCAAACCGTCTGCGGTCGAACCGCTCGGCGTGTTGTTCTCGCGCACGGCAAGCTCGCTTGCCGCCGGGTCTATCGAGCTGGATGGCACCAGGCCGGAGCTTGCCCTTGGCCGGTGGCGCGATCCGGACGCCGTCACCGCGTTGCTGGCCATGCTGTCCATCGAAGCGTTCTTCACCCTGCCGCGCGACAGGCTGCATTCCTGCCCTCGCTGTGGCTGGCTTTTCCTCGATACGTCGCGAGGTGGCAAGCGGCGCTGGTGCAGCATGCGCACCTGCGGCAACCGCGAGAAGGTGTCGCGCCACCGAGATCATACCGACGTCTAGACTGGGTTAGCGCACCACGTCGCCTTTGCTGCGGGCGGGCCGGATGCCGGCGCGTCACTCCGGAAGACCGGCCTTGCGAAAACCATCGACGAAATGCTCGAGCGTAGCGGCGTCGCGGAATGGCTCGGTCGTCGCCCAGTGATGGGTTGTGAAATGCGGGTTGCCGACGAGGAACAGTTCAGCCTCTGCGCGCGCCTCGTCGAGCCGGCCGAGTTGGGCCATGCTTGCCGCCAGGAAACGGCGTGAGCTTGTGCGATAGGTCTCGTCACGGCGCAACGTCTCGATAGCGGCTTGGTAGTCGCGCGCCGCATATTGCGCCTGGCCGAGCGTCAGATAGTACCAGCTCGCCGGAAACGGGTTCAGCCGGAACGCCTTGCCGATGTGCTCGAGGCCCTCTTCGACCCTTCCGGCCAGGACCGCGATGTCGGACAATGCCGCCCAGGTGTCGGCCTCGTTCGGGTC
>NZ_RZPW01000262.1:0-7727 GCF_003998455.1 Mesorhizobium sp. M7A.F.Ca.CA.001.08.2.1
CCATGGGACATCCTGCCGTTTTGACACCGGTTGGATCATAGCAGCCGAATTCCAAATATCAACACAAAATACCACAAAATATCACATCAAAGAGGCAATCATCAGCTCAGGCCCTTTGCGCGCAAGCGCTTCAGCGATGTCAGCCTGCGGTTTCGCGTCGACGATCACGCCGGCGGCGCGTTGAAAATTCGGAATCCTGAGCGGCGTCAGCTTTGCGAACTTGCTGCTGTCGAGAACGAAGTAGGTTTTGGCGGCAAGCGCGATCATGCGGCTGCGCTGTTCGGCGCCGGCGCGGGTGAAATCGGTCACCTCGCCGTCGGGCGACAGCGCGCCACCACCGAGGAACGCGATGTCAACGCGAAAGCGCGACATGGCTTCGAGCATGTCGATGCCGGAGGCCGCTTCCTCGCCCGGATCGACTTCGCCACCCAGCACATGCACGCGCATGCCTGAGACGTGGCACAGCAGAAGCGCGATCTTCAGGCTCGCCGTGCAGATGGTGAGATCGCGCAGGTCGGCCATGGCTTGTGCGACGGCCAATGTGGTGGTGCCGGAATCGAGGAACACCACCATGCCGTCCTTTACAAGACCGGCGGCCAGCCTGCCGATCGCGGCCTTGCCTCCGGCATTTTCGTGGCTGCGCAAGCTCATTGCCGGTTCGCTCGGCTCGAAGCGGGCGGCGCCGCCATGGACGATGCCGAGCCGTCCCTTATCCGACAGCAGCTTCAAATCACGGCGGATGGTTTCGCGCGAGACATCGAAGAACCCGGCCAGTTCGGCGACACTGACAGACCCCTGGGCGCCCAGCCGCCGCAGGATCTCTTCGTGGCGACGTGGAGCAAGGGCGCGCGCCGGCAGGCTGCTGTCGGGGGACATGATGATCCTCGGATCGAGTAGCGATGTTGCAATATGTGGCAGTGATCGTGCGGAGGCAACTCAAGCCATGTCGTCAGGATTTTCGCGACAGGCCATCTTCCCTGATCGCGCTGACCAGCGTCTCGCTTCCCTCGCGAAGATGCTGCCTCAGAATGCCTATGGCCCTGTCGCCGTCGCGCCACCGGCAGGCGGCCAGCAGATCGCGGTGCTCCGTCTGCGAGCGGCTGCGATAGTCCAGGTTCGACAGCAGGATGCGGACGTAGCGATCGGCGGCATTGTGGTGCGCCTCGATTAAGGCCAGCAATCGATTGTTGCCGCAGGCATCGTAGAGAGCCAGATGAAAGGCACGGTTCAGCGCGCCCCATCGGCCGACATTGCGCTCCGCGTCGATCTGATCGAGAACCTGTTCCGCCTCGTCGAGCCTGTCACCGGCGAGATTGGGAAGCGAAAGCCGCAACGCCTCGCATTCGAGCAATTCGCGCAGCGCATAGATTTCACTGATCTCGGCGCCGTCCATCCGGGCGACCTGCGCGCCTTTTGTCGGATGAATGGAAACAATACCTTCGGCTTCCAATTGGCGAAGGGCGTCACGAATTGGCATGCGGCTGAAGCCAAACTGCTCGGCCAATTCGTCCTGGCGCAGCGGAGTGCCCGCCTTGATGGTCCCACTGGCAATCGCTTCGCGCAGAACATTGGCGACCTGTTCGGCCACAGTTCGCGGCCCCTGCATCACGCTTTCCGCAAATCCTCGCAATCGATGCTCCCGTCCACCTCGCATCAGCCTAATGGAAAACCGCCCGCGCGGATATAAGTATGCCCGTATACACACCGCTTTCGTGCGGCGCTGGAAACTGCGAGAGTTGCCGTTTTCGGAGGCATCGGCGCGATGCCTGCGACGTCAAGCGGTAGGCTCACCCTGCCGTCTTTCAGCCGGTCCGCGGCAGGTCATGCGCGGAGCGGACCCGGCCAACGCCTCGCCTATAGAGCATTCCACCTTCGGCCGGGGCGAGCAAATCGTCATACGGCGTGAAGTCGGCGACACGCTTGTTGAAGGCGATCTCGCCGCAACCGGGGACAAGGCAGTCGATTTTCCCTTTCGGACATTGACTGAACTTGCAGAGCCGGCCCAGATAATTGTCGGTGCCGGGTTCGATCAGAAAAATATCCAGTTGATGATCGGCGACACTGATCCCTGTTCCCTTCTCAAACGCCTTGCGCAGGGCAAGCGCGGCGGCACGGCGCAGTTCGCCGAGGCGTTCCTGCGAGTCGAGCCAGAGTGCCAGATCCAGATCGCTGCATTCATGCCAGACCTCGATCCGTGCGCGCCGGAATTCGCTGAAGCGCGGCACCTCTTTCCAGAGCGGCTTGGCGACGGAGCCTATGACGGCCACCGCTGCCACCTCGCGAAAACGCGTCCAGGCATCGGCAACGACATCCGCCGCCGCGCGGAACTGCCGCTGGCGTTCCAGCATATAACGGTCTTGTTCCTCGATCGCCGCTCGTCGCATGTCAGGCCAACAGCTTCATGAAATTGCGCTTGCGGCCGAAGCGGGTCTTTACATCCGCCAGGTAAGCGGCGTGTTCGGATGCCCCGCGCAGGCCGGCCATATGGCCGATCAATGCCGCCGCCTCTGCGTAGGCATCATTGCCACCAAACTCGGCTAACCGGTTGACGCGTTCGGCATAAATCGTCAGCGCTTCGCGCGGATGGGTGGCTTCGCTGGCCCGTGCGAGCCTTTCCTTCAGTCCATCGGAAGCACCATGTTCGCGCGTGTTCGCCCAGGCCAGGTCGAACCGCTTCTCCTCGATCAGGATGCCGATGAGCAGTTCGGCCGGATAGTGCCACTTGGATGACTTCTCGCCCGCCAATCTGGATTGGAGACGCGAGACCGCCCGATCGCGCGCTGCCACGCCACCCGTCTTGCACAGCCGCCGATACAATTCCAGGCTCGGCGCCTTTTCGAATGCGCGCCATAGATGTGCTTCGGCATCTGCATCGCGACCGGCTGTGGTCAGCAGTTCGACGGCAAAGAAAACAAGCCGCTCGTCGGGCCGATCGTCCTCGAAGAGCCACAGGCCGTCCTCGGCCCAGCGCAAGGCCTCATCGGCGCGACCGTACGAGAGGCAGAGTTTGGCGATTTGCAGATAAGCTTCCAGTGACGACAGATGCTTGGCGCGAAGCGCGATGCGCGCCTCGACGTCGCCATCTCGTTCGGCAAAGAAATCGAGGATTTCCCGCAGCCTGTAGTGATCCCCATTCAGTATGTGACCGGTCCGGCTCTTGCCGGCGGTTGCGGGCAATTCTTCCCAGGCCTCTGTGGCGAGGCGACGGTATTCGGCCAATCCATCTTCACCGAGGACATCGCTGTAGCGACCGGCCGCGCCACTGAAGGTGTCGTAGTCGCCATTGATCTCGCGTTCGAAAAGGTCACGCGCCAGGGAAACAGAGACGCAAGGCGCCACCTGGGCAGCCTGTAGGTGGATTTCGCATGCCCTGTCGAGAAGCGGCGCGCAATGGCCGTCGGAATCGTCAATGTTCTCCAGGGCAGCCTCGACCTGATCGATGACTTGAATTGCCAGTTTCAGCATGATGTCGGCATGCTTGCTCGGGAGGGCCGCGATCGCATCGAGCGCTTCCTTGACGCCTTGCGCCCAGTCGGGAGCCTCGCGGTAGTCCACGAAGCCATTCGTGGCGGTTGCGCCGTCGATCATCTTGCCGAGGCGCGCCTCGAGTGTCACCTCGTCGCCACTTTGTGTAGCCAGCGTGGCCATTTCCAGCTTGCGCAACAGGATCGGATCGCGCTCGGCAATATCCACGATCATCTCGACAAGTGCTGTCTTGTCCTTGCCCTCCAGATGTTCGCGAATACGCGCGAACATGCCTGCACCTTCCGCTTCGCCATCGCTTCCCGCCGCATTTGTCGCCAGCGCCGCTGCCACCAAATGCTTGCAATAGCCCCAATCCCCGAAAGCACGGCAAGAACACGAACCTTCGATCGACTCGGCAGGCCCCATCAGTTCAACGCGGTAGTCTTCCGTACCGGCAACCTGTGCCAGCACGCGCTTAGACCCAACGGTCAGCAGTTGCACCAGCCCGTCACGCCAATAGGCCTCGCCACGCGAGTACACCTTGTTGCCGACCAGGTCGCGCAGGGCATCAACATCGAAACGGGGGCGACTGTTCTTGCGGTTCATAGTGGCGGCTGGAGCCTTGAATCAGCCGCGATAAGACGCAGGGCCTCGTCCAACGTGACGGCCGCATGCAGCCGCCACCATGCTCCGGTGTGCCTGTACCACATGAGATCGAACCGGGTCTCGGCGAGATGCTCCTCCACATGGTCGAGCCGGGCGAAGGCGGTGTTGAATTCTTCACCGTCATCCGAACGATAGCGCGCGGAAAACCCGTATTTGCTTCCTCGCCACTTGCCGAAGATGTCGAGCGGATGGTCGAGCCGATCCAGCTGGCCATGGATGAACCGTGGCTTCAGAACATCGGCGATGAAACGCTCGCAGTCGGTGGCGATGGCCAACTTCTCGCCAGATGAAAGCTCCTTGACCCACATCGGTCTTGTTTCCAGCTTCGCTATCGCAATCTTTCCGCGCCATCTGCCGCCAACAGCGCTGCGGAGCAGCCCTTGGCCATGCGGGTTATCCACCGTTCATGATAATCGACCGATCCGGTGAGGCAATCCTTCGATCGCAATCCGCATTCGGCATCATTTGCGCGAATTGCCCGGTCGAACGTGGCCACTGACCTGCACGCCGTCCTCGGCACGCAGGTACAGGAAACCAGGAATGGACAGCAGCGGGATGACCGCGGTCAGCAGGAACACCTGGTGGAAGCGTTCCGCTGTCACGATGTGGGTCTCTCCTGCGACTAGGCCCAACACCATGGCGGCGATCGAAACGCCCAGGGAAACGCTGAGTTGCTGCAGGACGCCGCCGAGACTGGTGGCGCGGCTGAGCTTGTCGGCCGGCAGGTCGGCATAGGACAGCGTGTTGGAGGTCATGAACTGCGCCGACCGGATGATCCCGAAGACAAAGACGTAGAGGCCGATCATCCAATGCGGCGTGTCGGCCTCGATCAAGGCAAATCCCGCCACGGCGGCGGAGCCCACCATCGCGCTGCCGATCAGCACGACATTGAAGCCAAAGCGCCGCAACAGCGGCGACAGCAGCGGCCGAATGAGCAAGGCGCCGAAGCTGCCGACGAATGTCAGCGAGCCCGAGGTGACCGGGCTCATACCAAAGCCGACCTGCAGCATCAGCGGCAACAGGAAAGGCACGCCGTTGAGGCCGACGCGGCACAGGCCGCCTGCCAGCGTACCGACCCAGAACGAGCGAAATCGAAACAGCGTCAGATCGACCGCCGGTGCGACGACGCGGCGCGCATAGCGCCCGAAGGCGAGCAGCAGCAGGATCGCGGCGGCCAACACCAACGCTGTCGCCGAAACAGAGATGATCGGCCTCCCGATGCTTTCCAGCCCGAACTGCAGCAGGGCCACGCCGCATCCGACCATCAGGAACCCGGCGAAGTCGAAGCGTTGCACCGCTTCCTCGCGGAAATCGTCGACGAAGCGCAGCGCCGCTAGAATGCCGAGACAACCGAATGGCACGTTGACATAGAATATCCAGCGCCATGACGCGTAAGTGGTCAACAGGCCGCCGAGCAGCGGCCCGATCACAGGCCCCATGATGGCGGGCAAGGTCATGTAGGTCATGGCGGTGATCAGCCCGCTGCGCGGGAAGCTGCGCAGCAGGATCAGCCGCCCGACCGGTGTCATCATGGCGCCGCCCAGCCCCTGCAGGGCGCGCATCGCCAGCAGCATGCCGAAACTGTTGGCCATCCCGCACAGCGCCGAGCCGAGGGTGAAGGTGAAAAGCGCCAGCGCGAACACTTTTCGTGCGCCGAATCTGTCGGCGAACCAGCCGCTGACGGGAATGAATACGGCCAGCGTCAGGATGTAGGTGGTGATCGCCAGGTTCAGCCTGACGGGCGTCGTGTCGAGACTGCGCGCGATGGCGGGGATCGCGGTGGTGATGATGGTGGAATCGAGCTGCTCCATCAGAAAGGCGATGGCGACGATGATCGGGATAATCAGTCTCAGCCTCGGGTCCCGCTCGGTGGCAAATTGAGGCTGTTCCAATGCTGTGGCCAATTCCGTCATGCAGGCGGCTGCTCTACCCCAGTTGGCGCATCCGCGTTCAAAGGCAAGATCGCCTTCTGTGCGGCAGGCCAGCCGAGGCCTGATCACACGGCCTGTCTTATGGTCCGACGAATAGGCAAGCGGTAGTCATTTCTGGTTGTGTGGAGGTCAACAAATCTTGACCATGAGCACCGCCGGCGAGTTGAGCGTCGCGGCAGGCAGTCACCTCGCATTCGACCTTGCTCGATCTCCCTGGGGAACTACCGCCACGCGCGCTTGCAGCTTGACTGCACAACGAAGTTGAGTCACTGGTCGACTAGTATACAAGTGGTGAGACCATGCTTGAAGTTCTCGTTCGCGCGCCGCGGTCGCTGGAAGTCCGGCAGGGCACCATGCCAGAGCCCGGCGCCGGCGAAGTCGTCGTCCATGTCAGCCGTGCGGGTATCTGCGGCTCCGACATTCACATCCTGCACGGCTCCAACCCGTTCGCCGTCTATCCGCGCATCATCGGCCATGAATTCGCCGGCACCGTAACCGCGCTCGGACGCGATGTGACCGGCATAGCGGTGGGAGACAGCGTGGTGGTCGATCCCGTGGTGTCGTGCGGCCACTGCTATCCCTGCCGGGTCGGCCGCTCCAATGTCTGCGCCAACCTCGAAGTGATGGGCGTTCACCGCGACGGCGGTTTTCGCGCCTTCGTAGCGGTGCCTGCGGCAAATGCCATACCGGTTCCAGGAGATATGCCGTTTGGGCTGGCGGCACTGGCCGAGCCGTTTTCCATCGCCGCCAATGTGCTTGATCGTACCGGTTGCGGACCCGAGGACACGGTGCTGATCTATGGCGCCGGCACGGTCGGCGTCACTGTCCTGCAGGTCGCCAAGCTCAAGGGCGCACGCTGCATCGTGGCCGATATCGACGAAGCCCGCCTCGAGCGAGCGCTCCGCTTCGGTGCCGACAGGGTGATCCACTCCGTGCGCGATCCCGTGCCGGCCGCGGTGCGCGGTGAAAATGACGGTCTTGGCCCGACGCTGGTCATTGACGGCGCCGGCATTCCCGCACTTCTTGACGAGGCTTGCCGGCTGGCCAGCCCGGCGGGCCGCATCGGCCTGCTCGGTTTTTCCGATGCCCCATCCAATCTCAGCCAGCAGGAAGTGGTGCGCAAGGAACTGACCATCGTCGGCTCGCGCCTGAACCGCCGGCTGTTGCCGCGCGTCGTCGAATGGCTGGCCGACAAGCGGCTCGACCCGCAAGGCATGATCACGCAGGTCTTCGCGGCGGCGGATGCACGCGCCGCCTTCGACCTTATCGAGAAGGAACCGCAGCGAACGCTGAAGGTCCAGTTGGACTTCTCATGAGCCGGAATTAGCTCTCGACCAGCGCGATGGCGCGTAGCGGCGATCCGCTGCCGCCTTCGATCGCCAGCGGCAAGCTGATCAGGAAGCACAGTGGTGGCACTTCCCCAAGCCGGGCGAAATTCTCGCCGATCAGGATGCCGGCTGAAAGCAGTGTATTGTGCGCCGGGAAATCCTCACTGCCGAAACAATCGATCGACAGGCAGTCCGAGCCGACGATGCGCGCACCGCGCTCGACCAGCAATTCGCTTGCTTGCCGCGACAGGCCGGGCCAGTCGGCGAGAAACACAGCCGGATTCTATCTTTGCTTTCGAGGCCGAACATGGCCTTATACGGCAGGGTGACGCCGTGT
>NZ_RZPW01000263.1:0-7723 GCF_003998455.1 Mesorhizobium sp. M7A.F.Ca.CA.001.08.2.1
TCAGAAACGCACCGTCGAGGACACGTGGCGCCACATCGGCCACCTCGTCGAAACCATCGAGGCAGCCGAATGCAAAAACTACTTCGCAAAAGCCGGGTACGCTTCCGTCAAAACGTGAAACGCTCTAAGGTCGGAAAACTAGGGCAGGCGGAACCTGTATTCCGTGACGTGGTGGTAGATCGCGCCCGGCCACAGCGTTGCTTGCGGGAAATAAGGCCGGTTCGGCGCGTCCGGCCAAATCTGCGGCTCCAGGCAGAAGCCGCAAAAGGCCTTGTAGTTCCGCGCTTCCAGCCCGGTGCGCGGCGTCACATACTGGCCGGTATAGAGCTGGACGCCGGGCTCGGTGGTCCAGACCTCCATCTCGACACCGGAACTGGCGCCTTGCGTCCATGCCGCCTGCTTGAGCGGCCCGCGTGCCGAAGCAAGGCAGAAATTCTGGTCGTAGGGCAGTTGATCACCCTCGGTTTCCATGCGCAGCGGCCGCGCCTGGCGGAAATCGAATGGCGTGCCGTCAACCGGCTTGACCACGCCTGTGGGGATCATGTCGCCATCGACCGGCAGGTAGGCGCCGGCATTCAGCATCATCCTGTGGTCGAGAATGTCGCCTGCGCCGCCATCATCCAGGTTGAAATAGGAATGCTGGGTGAGATTGCACAGCGTCGGCTCCTCGCAGGTGGCGGTCAGCTCGACGCTGAGCGTGCCGGGGATCTTCAGCCGGTAGGTGCAGGTGACGTCGAGCGCGCCGGGAAAACCCATCGTGCCGTCGGGATCGTGCAGCGTCAGCGTGACGAAATCCCTGCCATGCAAGGAAACCGTCCACGCCCGGTGGGAGTAACCTTGCGAGCCGCCATGCAGCGTATGCTTGTCGAGGAAGTTTTGCTCGGTCTGGTAGCGGCTGCCGCCAATGGTGAAGCGGCCGTCGCGGATGCGGTTGGCATAGCGGCCGACGACCGCACCGAAGAAGGCCGTATCCGTCTCGTAGCCTTCCAGACTGTCGTAGCCGAGCACCAGCGGAGCATCGTGCCCGGTCAGGCGCAAATCCTGGATGATCGCGCCCAGACCGATGATGTTGGCTGTGATGCCGCCGCCCCTGATCGTGAAGCGACGCACCTGCTCGCCAGCCTGCGTCGTGCCGAAAACCTCGCCGTCCTTCATCGCCATGCCCGTAAATGCCAGTTGATCCAGAAGACTTCGGCTGGTTTTTCCATGAGAGATGGGCAGGCCATCGGCCTCCCCATCTCAGGGATAGCCTATCAGAGGCCGAGGCCGCCGATGCAGACATATTTGGTGTCGAGATAATCCTCGATGCCCTGATGCCCGCCTTCTTTGCCGAGGCCGGATTCCTTGACGCCGCCGAACGGCGCTTCCGGCGTGGTGATGAGGCCTTCATTGACCCCGACCATACCGTATTTCAGCCCTTCCATCACTCGGAAGGCGCGGCCGAGGTCACCGGTGTAGAAGTAGCAGGCAAGGCCGAATTCGGTGTCGTTGGCGAGGGCGACGGCTTCCTCTTCGGTCTCGAACTTGAACACCGGTGCGACCGGGCCAAAGATCTCTTCCTTCATGAAGCGCATCTTGGGTGTCGCGTTGGCGATGACCGTCGGCTGGAAGAACGAACCGCCGAGCGCATGGCGCTTGCCGCCGGCAACGATCTTGCCGCCCTTTGATGTGGCGTCGGCGATCAGTTCCTCGACCTTCTCGACCGCCTTCTCGTCGATCAGCGGCCCCTGCTGCACGCCGTCCTCGAGGCCGGAGCCGACCTTCAGCGCGTTGCTGGCGGCAGCGAGCTTCTCGACGAACTTGTCATAGACACCTGCCTGGACAAGGAAGCGGTTGGTGCAAACGCAGGTCTGGCCGGAATTGCGGTACTTGGCGGTGATGGCGCCGGCGACGGCACGCTCGAGGTCGGCGTCGTCGAAAACGATGAACGGCGCGTTGCCGCCGAGTTCCATCGACACCTTCTTGACGGTGACCGACGACTTCTGGATGAGAAGCTTGCCGACCTCGGTCGAGCCGGTGAAAGTGATCTTCGACACCAGCGGATTGGCGCAGATCTCGTCGCCGATCTCGCTGGCCGAACCGGTCAGGATGTTGACGACGCCCTTGGGGAAACCGACTTCCTCTGCGAGCGCGCCCCAGGCGAGACCCGAATACGGCGTCTGCGACGCAGGCTTGACCACGGCGGTGCAGCCGGCGGCGAGCGCCGGGCCGAGCTTGCGGGCCAGCATCGAGGACGGAAAATTCCACGGCGTGATGGCGGCGATGACGCCAACCGGCTCCTTGGTCACCAGGATGCGGCGGTCCGCCCATGGCGACGGCACGACGTCGCCATAGGTGCGGCGACCTTCCTCGGCGAACCACAATATGTAGGACGCGGCCGAGCCGATCTCCCCTTTCGATTCGAACAGCGACTTGCCCTGCTCGATGGTCAGCAGTTCGGCCAGTACGTCCTGATTGTCCATCATCGCGTCGTGCAGCTTGCGCAGCAGCTTCGAGCGCTCGAGCGCGGTCGTCTTGCGCCAGGTCTTGAAAGCTTCCGCGGCGGCTTCGATGGCGCGGCGGGTCTCGGCCTTGCCCGACTTCGGCACGGTGCCGATCTTGAGACCGGTGGCCGGGTTGTTGACGTCGACCGTCTGGCCGCTGTCGGCCTGCACCCATTCGCCATTGATGAGATTGGCCTGCCGCATGAAATGGCTGGTTTTCTGAAGCATGCTATCCTCCGTTCGGCGCCCTGACGGGCGGGTCTGTGAAATCTTCGGTGCGCGTGCGCCATGGACTGAGGCCGGCACGCCGGAGCCACTGCTCTTTACCGAGGGCAAGGCACGCAAGCAATCGCAAGATGGCATATAGGGCTTGGGCCAGAGCGAGACGAGAGCAGGCTGACGTGCTTACACCGATGCCTTACCCGAAAACGTACAAGACAACAGTCAGCCAGAACGCGGTGGTGACGGCGGCGCAGGCCGTGGCGAGGGTCATCTGGTTCGACGCCAACGCCTGGCCGGTGTTGAACTGCACCGCGATCAGATAGGAATTGACGCCGGATGGCATCGCGGCCACCATCACCGCCACCTTGGCCGTCAAGGGCGGCATGCCGAGCAACCAGACGAAGACCAGCACCAGCGCCGGCATCAGGAACAGCTTCAGCACCGAAAGCGCCAACGCCGGCCGGACATTGCCCGATATGCCGAAACGGCGCAGGCTGAGCCCCATGGCGAACAGCGCCACTGGCCCGGCAGTGTCAGCCAGCGTATCGACCAGCCGCGTGGCAAGGTTCGGCAGCGGCGCGCCGGTTAGGCGCCAGGCCAGCCCGGCCAGGATACCGATGATCAGGGGATTGGTGAACAGCCTTCTCAGAAAGCTCTGGACGATGCGCAGCGGGTGTACGGGCTCACTGCCACCGCGGCCAAATATCTCGAACATGATGATCGAAGCCATCATCATGGTCGGCAGATGCACGGAAACGAGCAGCGACAGCACTTCGAATCCCCTCGACCCGAATACGCCGAGAATGAAGGGAATGCCCAGCAGCACCACGTTCGAGAAGGACGACGACACTCCACCGACGATGCCTGCGCGTGCGTCCCGCCCGAAAATCCGCGTCGTCACCAGATGGCCGGCAGCCCATGTCATTGCAACCGCCGTGAAGTAAGCGCCCCACAGCGGCCAAGGCGCCACGCCGTGGAAGTCGGACTTCACCATCGTCTGGAACAGCAGCAGCGGCATCGCCACGTTGATGGCAAATTCCGAAATCCCCTCGCCGCTCGCCCGCTTCAGATAGCCGGTGAGCCCGGCGAGGTAGCCGAGCGCGACAAGGCTGAAGACGAAAAGAACGGTTTCGGTGAGCGGAGACATTTTTACCGTGAGGGGCGGGTTTCCCGTGATAGGCGAGCCAGGACCGCGACGCAATCGCGCCTGAATTTGATCATCGTCGGCTGGCAGCGTTATAGAGGGCTTGGATCATCAGGGCGGACACGAACGACAAATGGCCTTTGTCCGACTCTCGAACCTCAGTCTTTTGCAGCGGGCATGGCTGACGGCTTTCGTCGCCGCACTGCTTTGTCTTGCCGCGACCGCGCTTGCAGTTGCCGAGACGAAAAGCGACGCGCGCAGCGTCACCGATCGAGGCCGCATTCACGGCGACGCTGAAGGTATTCACCAGGGAAGCCTTCCGATGCAATGGCCTTCGCGCAGAACAATCTCGGGGATGTCAGCTGGAATCGGGCCAGCTATGGCGGCGGCAAGGCCGAATATCAAAAGGCGATCGGATTCTTCGAGAACGCCAAGCAGGGTTTTACCGAAGCCGGCTACACCATGCCATCCCTCTCACCGTCTACGCTTCTCGCCCACCGCGCCTTGTCTTTCGGCCGGCTTTACCGTCCCTATATGTCCTGCCACCGGAACCCCTTGCCGGGAACCGCAGAAGGATAGCGGATGATTCGATTTGCCTTGGCGTTGTTCCTGCTTGTTGTTCCCGGCGTGGCGCACGCCACGGATGCAGGCTGGGCGCTGCTGCGCGATGGCGGGCATGTCGTGCTGCTGCGTCATGCCATGGTCACCGGCACCACCGATCCGGCCAATTTCGACATCGACAGCTGCGCCACCCAGGTGAACCTGTCAGCGCGTGGCAAGCAGCAGGCGAGCAAGATCGGCGCTCTGTTTGCCGCGCGTGCTGCACCGATCGAGCGCGTGCTGTCCAGTCGCTATTGCCGCTGCCTCGACACCGCGCGCATCGCTTTCGAGGCCGAGCCGGAGTTGTTTGCGCCGCTTGATCTCCTGAAGAGCGATCCGGCCGAGAAGGCAGCACAGCTCGACGCGATCCTGAAGGAAATCCGCGCCTATTCCGGCTCTGACAATCTGGTCATGGTCACCCATCTGGAAGACATCGTGGCACTGACCGGCGTTTCGCCACGCGAAGGCGAGGCCGTGGTCGTCGAGCCGCAGGGCGATGGCCTGCGCGTGCTCGGCCGGGTAACTTTTTAGACGCAGCACTCCATCGCTGACGCCGGAAGCAGTGTTGCCGAAATGCCACCGCTGCAAGAAGCCGCAAATTGGCCATGACAATGCCGCTTGCGACAACCCGTCGCAGGGTCTATAGGCGCGCTCCCGGTCACGAAAACCGAAGCGAGCACAACGGTTGGAGCTTTCGTATCCGCCCGTGCAGGCGGCTTTGCCGCCCTGTATACGGCGCCGCTTTGGCGATTGGGGATCGCGGATGTAGCTTAACTGGAAGAGCGCCGGATTTGGGTCCGGAGGTCGCAGGTTCGATTCCTGCCATTTGCACCACGGATAGCTCAGTTTGGGTAGAGCATCAGACTTATAATCTGACTGTCGAAGGTTCGATTCCTTCTCCATTTGGCCTTGAAAAGCCATCCGAAAAACGGTCCGGGGACTGGAATGTGAAAGACTGCACGGGTGACCCAAGCCCTCGGGCGCGGATCATCCAAGCGTCTTTCGCCATCGGCTCGCGGCCAGGTCCGCGGTGACGATCAAGGCGCAGCGTCGCCGGCAAGGGAGGCCAAGGCCTTCGGCGCCCGCTTCGCTGCCCCGCGATCCGCTCCCGAAGGCCCGCCACGGATTGATGCCACCAGTCCCCGGATCATTCGTGCCCGGACTACGACGTGAAACGAGAAACGAAAGGAACGATCGACGCATGACTTGACGCCTCGCATGGGGCCATGCCCGACAGGAGTAAGACAATGACCATTCTCGACAAGGTTCTTGGGCGCGAGCGCGTCCTCGTAAAGGAAAACGAACGTGCCCTCACCCTCCACAAGGGGGAAATCAAGACTGTCCTGCTGCCGGGCGAGCACTGGCTCGCCAATCGGCGCGGCAGCCTTGAAGTGTCCCGGCACGATCTGAAGAACCCGGAATTCGTTTCGGCATACGAGAAGGCGTTGTTCGACAAGCTCCCGGATGTGGCCGCGCGTCATTTCACCGTCGTTCGCACCGGGCGCACGGATGTCGCCGTCATCGAGCGTGACGGCAATCTGCACGCCGTGCTGGCACCGGACCGCAAGCTCGTGCTGTGGACGGATGCCGGCCCGTGGAAGGTGACGCTGATCGACACGTCAGTCGATCTCGCCATCGATGCGGCGGTCATGCGCCGGCTCGGCCAGGCCCGGAAGGCGGAATTGATGTCCGTCCATCCGGTCGTCGATGGTCAGGCCGGACTGCTGTTCATCGACGGTGTCCTGGTCAGGACGCTGACGGCGGGCGTGCATGGCTTCTGGAACGTCGGACGCATGGTGCAGATCAAGGTCGTCGACCTCAAGCGCCAGTCGCTCGACGTTGCCGGGCAGGAAGTGCTGACCAAGGATCGCGTGACGATCCGCGTCAACATCGCAGCCGAATACCGGGTCGTCGATCCGGTCAAGGCGGTCAGCATGGTGAAGGACTTCTCCGAAGCCCTCTACCGCGCCCTGCAATATGCCTTCCGCAAGACGCTTGGCGCGCTGACACTCGATCAGATCCTCGAAAAGAAGGTGACGGTCGATGAGGAAGCGGCAGCCAAGGTCCGCGCCGACATGGCCGAGATCGGCGTGGAGGTCAGCGATATCGCGCTCAAGGATGTCATCCTGCCGGGCGAGATGCGCGAGATCCTCAACCAGGTGGTGTCGGCCGAAAAGCAGGCCGAGGCCAACATCATCCGTCGCCGCGAGGAGACGAACGCGACCCGTTCCCTCCTCAACACGGCCAGGGTGATGGCGGAAAACCCGGTGATGCTGCGGCTGAAGGAGCTCGAGGCGCTGGAAACCATCGCCGGCAAGGTCGAGCGGCTGACCGTCCACAACGGAACGGGCGGGCTGCTGAACGATCTGGTCAAGCTTCGCGACAGCTGATGCATGTCGCCAAAAGTGTTCCGCTTTTGGAAAAACGACACGCATCGAAATAAGGCTGACGTCGCGTCAACAGAAGGGCCGCCGGGTAAACCGGCGGCCCTTCTTGCGTTTCGAAGGAACCCTACCCATCTGCGCCCGGCGTATCAGGCCTTTTCCTGCCGGAAAAAACCGATTAGACAGCGCCCAAACAAGATGCGGACAGATTCCGCCCGCAACCGAAGGAAAAGCCCTTGTCCACCACGTTCGACAAAGTCGCCAAGATCATTGCCGACACCAGCGAGATCGATATCGACACCATCACGCCCGAGAGCCATACGATTGACGATCTCGGCATAGACAGCCTCGATTTCCTCGACATCGTCTTTGCCATCGACAAGGAATTCGGCATCAAGGTGCCGCTGGAAAAGTGGACCCAGGAGGTCAATGACGGCAAGGCTTCGACCGACGATTACTTCGTCATGAAGAACCTGTGCGCCAAGATCGACGCTCTGGTCGCCGCCAAGACTGCCTGACGTCAGTTAAGCGCACGATCTTGACGCGCTCTGCCGCCTGACCCACAAAGCCGCACATGAGCAGCCCCCGCGACGTCGTCATATCAGGTATCGGCCTTGTCTCCTCGCTGGGGGAAGGCCCTGACGCCCACTGGCAGAAGCTCGCGCAACCGGGCCCGCAGCCGGTGCTCGAAGCGACGCGCTTTGCACCCTATACTGTCCATCCGCTGCCTGAGATCGACTGGAACCTGCAGATCGCCAAGCGTGGCGATCAGCGCCAGATGGAAACCTGGCAAAGGCTCGGCACCTATGCTGCCGGCCTTGCACTGGACGACGCCGGCATCAAGGGCAATGACGAACTCTGCGCGACCATGGACATGGTTGTGGCGGCCG
>NZ_RZPW01000264.1:0-7636 GCF_003998455.1 Mesorhizobium sp. M7A.F.Ca.CA.001.08.2.1
CCTCCTCGGCGCGCAATTTGTCGCGCAGGTCGCGGATGGAGCCGAAGATCAGGCGGCGGTCGGCAACCCGCATCTCGGTGGCCGTCAGCTCGATCGGGAACACTTCGCCGGCGGCATTCTGGGTCACCGTCTCGAGCCGCTGGCCGACCATCGGCGCGCCGCGGCCGGACATGTATTCGGCTCCTGAGGCATAGCCCTTGCGGTAGTAGATCGGCACGATCGTATCGAGCAGGTCCTTGCCGAGGATGTCGCTGCGCTGGAAGCCGAACATCTTCTCGGCGGCCGGATTGAATTCGATGATCGAGCCGGTCTCGTCGATGACGACAATGGCGTCGAGCGAGGCCTGCAGCATGGTGCGGCGAATGACCTCGCTGGCGTGGGCGTCGGAGGGCGAGCGCTCTATGGCGTCGCCGATGGCCAGCGCGATGATGTGCAGCGTCGCCTCTTCCTCGTCGGTCCATGCACGCTCGTTGATGCAGTCATTGACCGCCAGCGTGCCCCAGAGATGGCCGTGCGCGAAGACCGAGACCGAGAGGAACGATTTGATGTTCTGCTTCTCGAAATCGGTCCTCAGAAAGCCTTCGAGGTCGCGCGTATGACCGGCGAAGATCTTGCCTTGCCTCTCGTCCTCGGCAAGCCGCTCCAGCAGCGGGTCGGAATTGACGATCGATTGCATGATGACGGTCGGTGATGCCAGTTCGCCGCCGAAAAGAGGGTCGATCCAGTAGGCGGCGACGGATTGGGCGAAGCCCTGGCCGGGCAGTTCGCGCAAGCGAAACAGGATGCCGCGCTGGCAATCCATGGCCCGGCAGAGCGTTTCCAGTATGCCGTCCATCTCGCGCTGCCAGTCGCCGGCCTCGCGCAGCCGGCGAACGACGCGCACGGCCGCCATCGCCGCGCCCTGCCGGAACCCTTGCATATCGGTGCTTGCTGCTTCAGCGATCATCTTGTGCTGTCATTCCGGAGTCGCGCCAATTCGGCCGGCGAGCAACCACATCCTTCTGGCCCGGTGCTCAGTTGCCGTCGCCGGCCGGCAGCGAGAAGATATAGCCCTCGCCGCGCACCGTGCGCAGGAATTTCGGATTGGCGGGATCGGCCTCGATCTTTTTGCGCAGCCGCATGATGCGAATGTCGACCGCGCGTGACGATTCCGGATCTTCGGTGAAACCGATCGCCTCGGAGATAGCGGCGCGGGTCAGCAGCCGGTTGGCGCGGGTGAGGAAAATCTCCAGCACGTCGAACTCGCTCTTGGCCATGTCGATCACCACGCCATTGGCGCCGGTGACCAGCCTGCCGTCGAGATCGGCCTGGAAGGGGCCGAAGGCAACGGAACGGCGATCCGCCCCGGCCCTCTTGTCCTGCAGCTCTTTGGGCTGGGGAACCCGGCGCAACACGCTGCGCACCCTGGCCAGCACCTCGCGCAATTCGTAAGGCTTGACGATGTAGTCGTCGGCACCGAGTTCCAGCCCGACAATGCGGTCGAGCGCGGTGCCGGCCGCGGTCGCATAGATGATGCCGATCGGCAGTTTCGAACGCAGCCAGCGGCCAAGCGAGAGGCCGTCCTCGCCGGGCATGGCGATGTCGAGAATGGCAAGATGAAACGACTGCGTTTCAACGAGGCTGCGCGCGGCGGCCGCACTTTCAGCGGTGGCCACGTCATATCCGGCGGCGCCAAGGTATTCGGCGACAGCGTCCCTCAGGTCGGGCTCATCCTCGACGATGACAATTCTTGCCCGCACGATGCTTTCGCTCCCACTTTCAGTGGAAAGTAGATTGGGTATAAACATCATGTCCAGCACTCATATCGGGGTTGCCAGGGAACGGTTGGAAAACATGGCCGCACGATCCGTCATTGCGCTCGTTTCGGTAGCCGAAGTGGTCGCGACCGAACTCGCCGACCATCTTGAACGGCGCGGCCATGACGTGCATCAGGCACGCCAGCCCTGGGAGGCCGAATCGCTGCTGTCGGGAAAGGGCATCGACGTCGTCGTCGTCGGCGACAGCCTCAGCCAGGCGGAGGGGCGAGACCTGCTCAGACGTTATGGCGGCCAAGGAGGAGGCGGTGAGGGCGGACCGGATTTCATTCTGATCTGCCGCCCGGCCGATCTTGTCGACAAGGTGCTGGCGCTGGAGCTTGGTGCGGCCGACGTCGTCGAGAGCCCGCTCAATGTCCGTGAACTGGCCGCCCGTGTCGGCGGCCTGCTTTCGCGCCGCGGCAGGGGCACCCAGGAGCTGATCGTGCTGGAGAACGCGACCGTCGATCTGAGATCGGCGATGGTCATGCATCGCTCCGGCACGGAGGAACAGCTTTCGCCCGGTCAGGTGGCGCTGCTCAGGCTGTTCCTGGCCAGTCCGCGCAAGGTTTTGACGCGCGACGACATCATCGCCGCGGCGCCGGCCGAAAACGCCGATGCCTTCGATCGCTCGATCGATTCGCGCATCGTGCGGCTGCGCCGCAAACTCGACACCGAAACCATCACCACCATACGCGGCGCCGGCTACCGGTTCGATCCGCCGCGGCAATTCGCGGACTGATTGCCGGGCACTGACGCAGTCTCTGGTTTCGGGCATCGGATTTTCCATCTCCGGCCCCGGCGCTCTTGGCGCTCAGCGTACCAGCAGAAGCGATGGACCCACCGGCATGTCACTGCCCATGGTCAGCTCGCCAGCGTGGGCGCGGTCCCTGAGCAGCACGGTGGCAAGGCCGGCAAAGCCGAGCAGGCCCTGGGCGTAAAGCAGTGCGGAAAGCACCGAAACGGCAAATTTCGTTTTCATCGTACCAATCCAATTCCCCAAAATGGTTTGTTGCGGGTCGCTTCAGGATACCCCCGAAGCGCCCGCGCCGCCCACGGAACCCCCCGTCTCGGCGCGGGCCTTCGGTCCTCTCGGCAGCAAGTTGCCGGAGGCGCCGCGCAAACCCGTCAGCCTAAGGCCGACCCGCCAGAGGGCCTTTAGCCGGGCGATGCGCAGGCTGGAAACAATCCAGACCGTGGCGAAAAACAGTGCGGCGTGCAGGGTCGAAATCTCGCCTGAAGTCATTGCGCCGAGGCTTGTCAGCGGGGTGCCGGCAACCGTGCCGACGCCGCCGATGACCGCTGCCGCGATGCTGATCCTGAAAAGCCAGGACAGCGCGTTCGATTTCGTTCCCATGTTCGTTACCGGCTGTTTTCGTTGCGTCAACTTTGCTTGCGGCCCGTATCCGGATCATGCCGCTTGAAACCTCGCTTTGTTGCAGTTCGGTTTCGAGATCTACGGCGGTCCTTTCGAATACTGCTAATTCGCACTTTCGTTTAGCGACGGATACCCATGTTCCTGACCTTGGTCTTGCTAGGGTCTCGCTGGCGGGCCACCGACGGCTCTAATGGGGTTGGCGTTTGTTAACCAGTGGAAACAGATTCGAAACACAAATGAGCATTTTGCGAAATCTCTCCGAAACATGACGTTGGGATAAGCAGCCATCGAATTGGAGCCGGCTGGACCGGCAGAGAGAGGGGATTTTCTTCATGCATACCGCCATTTCCGCCAAGCTCATCAACATCGCCGCCGCCGCGCTGACCGGTGCCGCACTGCTGTTCGGCTCGGGCGCCGCGCATGCCGCCAACAAGATCGTGGCGCGCGTTTCGCTTTCGCAGCAGATCATGGAAGTCTCCGTCGACGGCCGGCCGACCTTCGCCTGGAAAGTCTCCACCGGCGACCGGGCCCATGTGACGCCGACCGGCTCGTTCAAGCCGACCCGCATGCATGAAATGTGGTATTCGAAGAAATACGACAACGCCCCGATGCCGCACTCGGTCTTCTTCAGCGGCGGCTATGCGGTGCACGCGACCTATGCGATCAAGCGCCTCGGCCAGCCGGCTTCGCATGGCTGCGTGCGGCTGCACCCCGACAACGCCGCCGATTTCTACCAGCTCGTCGAAACCTTCGGGGCGACCAACACCAGCATCGTCATCGTCAAGTAGCAGGCTGGAAACGGTGGCGTGGCAGCATGCTGCCGCGCCTCAAAGCTCCCTCCGGAAACGCTGCGGTATTGCGTACAGTTCAAACCGGCGGTATCGAGCCCAGCCAAAAAGAAAAGAGGCCGGGAATTTCCCGGCCTCTTTTCTTTTGTTTCCATCGATTCCCGCACATTTCTGGGCGGGACTCCCTAGACCGTCCTAGCTCGGCAGTGCCGGCATCAGCTTGGGGTCCGGCTTTTCCGCCAGATGAGGCAGGTCCTTGCTGGCGATGAAGGTGTAGAACATGGGCACGACGAAGAGCGTGAACATGGTGCCGACCAGGATGCCGGTGAAGATGACCAGGCCCATCGAATAGCGGGCCGCGGCACCAGCGCCGCTGGACGTGATCAGCGGCACAACGCCGAGCGCCATCGCCGCCGTCGTCATCAGGATCGGCCGCAGGCGCACCTTGGCCGAGGCGATGATGGCATCGCGCCGCCGCATGCCATGCTTTTCACGCTGCTGGTTGGCGAACTCGACCAGCAGGATGCCGTGCTTGGTTATCAGACCGATCAGTGTGATCAGGCCGACCTGCGTGTAGATGTTGAGCGTGCCGAGGCCCAGATTGAGCGGCACGATCGCGCCGAAGATCGATAACGGCACCGCCATCATGATGATCAGCGGGTCACGGAAGCTTTCAAACTGCGCCGCCAGCACCAGATAGATGACGACAACTGCGGCCGCGAAAGCGATCAGGATGGTGTTGCCCTGTTCCTTTTCCTGTCGCGATTGACCGGAATAATCGATGAAGAACGTGTCGGGCAGGCTCTCCTTGGCGATGTCCTCCAGCGCCTTCAGCCCGTCGCCAGTGGTGACGCCGGGCAACGGAAGCGCCGAAATCGTCGACGAATTCAGCTGGTTGAACTGCTCGATCGCCGCCGGCGCCGCATTGGTCGAAATCTTGACCACCGCCGATAGCGGCACCATCTCGCCGGTCACGCTGCGTACGAAATATTCGCCGAGCTTGTCGGGGTCGTCGCGGAACTCCTGCGGCACCTGCGGGATGATGTCGTAGCTGTTGGAATCGCGGTCGAACTGCGCCACTTCGGCGCCGCCGACCAGCAAGGTCAGCGTGCGGCCGATATCGGCGATCGGCAGGTTCAGCGCGGCGGCGCGGTCGCGGTCGATGGTCACCGTCACCTCCGGTGCGTCATAGGCCATCGAATTCTGCACGACGATGAAGCGGCCGGAGGCCTGCGCCTTGTTCTTGATCTGCTCGGCCACCTCGTACACTTCCGAGGAAGCGCCGGTCGATCGCACCACCATGGAAATGGGCAGGCCGCCGCCGGAGCCCGGCAGCGTCGGCGGTGCGAAGACGAAGGCCTCGACACCGGCCACTTTGGCGATACGGGCCGTAATGTCAGCCTGCAGTTCCTTCGAATTGCGCTTGCGTTCCGCCCAGTCCTTGAAGGCATAGCCGACGAAGGCGCTGTTTGTCGTGCCGCCGAAGGCGACGGCCGAGAACTGCGCCCGTGTTTCGGGAATATCCTTCACCAGGCCGAGGATCTGGTTGACGTATGTCTCGGTGTAATCGGACGTCGCATAACGCGGCGCCGTCACAATCGAGAGCAGAAAGCCCTGGTCCTCTTCCGGCGCAAGTTCGCTCGAGGTCTTGGTGAACATGAAGCCGGTGACGCCGACAAGCGCAAGCACGATGATCAGCGTCAACGGGCGATAGTTCAGCGATCCGGTGACGGCGCGTTCATAGACATGCTCGACGCGCGCGAAGGTGCCGTCGACAATGCGCTGGAAACGGCCCGGCGTGCCGGACTTCAAGAGGCGTGCCGACATCATCGGGGTGATGGTGATGGCGATGACACCCGACAGCACCACCGAGCCGGCGAGCGTGACCGCGAATTCACGGAACAGCGCGCCGGTCAGGCCGCCGGTAAATGCCAGGGGTGCGAACACGGCGGCCAGCGTCATGGTCATGGCAACGATGGCTGATGCGATTTCGCGCATACCGCTGAACGCAGCCTGCATCGGCGACATGTGATCTTCTTCCATGTGACGATGGATGTTCTCCACCACCACGATGGCGTCGTCGACGACCAGGCCGATCGCCAGCACCATGGCCAGCAGCGACAGAAGGTTGATCGAGTAGCCAACCGCGAACAAAAGGAAGCAGACGCCGATCAGCGACAACGGGATGGTGATGATCGGCATCATCACCGACCGGAAGGAGCCAAGGAACAGAAGGATGACGACGACGACGATGGCAACCGCCTCGCCGATGGTCTTGAACACCTCTTCAATCGAGGCGCTGATCTGCCCGGTCGCGTCGTAGACGACCTCGATCGTCATGCCTTTCGGCAGTGTCTCCTGAATCTGCGGCACCAGCTTGGTGAGCGCAGCCGCCGTGGTCAGCGGATTGGCCGCCGGCGTCGGGAAGATGGCGAGGAAGGTGCCTGGCTTGCCGTTGAACGAGACCCTGGTATCGGTGTTCTCGGCGGCGAGTTCGACGCGAGCCACGTCGCGCAACCGCACCACATTGCCGTCGGTCGAGCGCAGCGGCAGCTCGGCGAATGCCTCCGGCGTCTGCAATGTCGAGCGCACGGTGATCGAGGAGACGACATACTCGTTCTGGGTGTTGCCAGGCGCCGACAGGAAGTTGGAATTGTTGATCGCCGTCAGCAGTTCGGAGGCGGTCACGCCGCGCGCCGCAAGTTTGACCGGATCGATCCAGACGCGCATCGAGTATTCCTGGGCGCCGAAGATCTGCACGTCGGCGACGCCTTCGACCGTCGACATGCGCGGTCTGATGACGCGCTCGATATACTCCGTCAGCTGCTCCTTCGTCATGTTCGGATTCTGCATCGAGATGTACATCATCGCGAACTGCTGGCCGGTGCCCTTGACGATGACAGGGTCCTTCGACGCGTCCGGCAAAGTGCCGCGCACGCCCTGGACCTTGGACAGAACTTCGGTCAGCGCGACGTCGGGGTTCGAGCCGAGCTTCATCTGCACCGTCACGGTGCTGGAGGACGGGCGGCTGGACGAGGTGACGTAGTCGATGTTTTCGGTCGACGCGACGGCGCGGGCGATCGGGGCGGAAATGAAGCCCTGGATCAGATCGGCGCTGGCGCCTGGATAGGCCGTGGTGATCGTGATGGCCGTTTCATCGACCTTCGGATACTGCCGGATCGACAGATTGAAGATGCCCTGGAAACCCAGGAGCAGGATCATGCAAGCAAGGACCGTCGAAAGAACAGGCCGGCGAATGAAGAGATCTGAAAAGCTCATTGCTGGTCGGCCTGCTTGTTCGCCGATTTGGTCGGGTCGATGGTGTTGTCCACAACGACGGACATGCCGTTGAAGAGGCGGTTCTGACCGGCGGTGACGACCTCGTCGCCGGCCTTCAGCCCCTCGACGATCTCGACCATGCCTTGATTGCGGCGGCCGGGCTTGACGAACACCTGCGACAGCACGAGCGCGGGCTTGTCACCTTCCGCCGCCGGCTTGGCCCCATCGGCAGCCTTATCAGTTGGCTTTGCCGCATCGGCGGCAGGCTTGGCTGCATCAGCCGCCGGCTTCATGGCATCGGCCGGCTTGGTGTCCGCAGGCTTGGCGTCAGCCGATTTGTCGGCTGCCGGCGCAGCGGGTTTTTCCTCCGGCTTGGCAGCTGGCGCTGTCTCGGCGGG
>NZ_RZPW01000265.1:0-7574 GCF_003998455.1 Mesorhizobium sp. M7A.F.Ca.CA.001.08.2.1
CGAGAAAGCCTTCGGCGATCTGCCCGGCTGGAACGATGACGACCATTCGGCGGCCTTCGCCGCCTTTCGCCGCTCCGCCTTCCATGTCCTGACCAAACCCTATCGCAGCGGCGCGCTCGGCGTCGACTTCGACGCCTTTGCGGATGCCTACGCCGAGGCCCGGACCGTTTCGCCGGCGAATCGGTCGCCGGTTTTGACCCGCGGGGAGGCCCGCGCCTTCTTCGAGCGCCATTTTGTCCCGGCGCTTATCCCTGCCGAAAATGGGCTCGTCACCGGTTTCTATGAACCGCAAGTCGAGGCGTCACCGGTGCGCACGGACCGGTTTTCGGTGCCGCTGCTGTCGCGCCCGGCCGATCTCGTCGATATCGATGACGCAAACCGGCCGCCGGGCCTGGACCCCTATCTCGCTTTCGCGCGCCAGACGCCGAACGGGCCGGTCGAATATCATGACCGTGGCGAGATCGAGCGCGGCGCGCTTGATGGCAAGGGCCTGGAAATCGCCTGGTTGGCCGACAAGGTCGATGCCTTCTTCATTCACGTGCAAGGTGCCGCACGCCTCGCCATGACCGACGGCCGGCTTGCCCGCGTCACCTATGCCGCCAAATCCGGCCAGCGCTTCACCGGACCCGGCAGGATCTTGAGCGAGATTGGCGAGATCCCGCTGGCGGAAGTGACGATGCAATCGATCCGCGCATGGTTCAAGGCGCATCCGGACCGCGTCGACGAGATCCTGTGGCAGAACCGCTCCTACATTTTCTTCCGCCCGGCCGATGTCGAGGACGTTGCCCTTGGTCCGATCGCCGCCGCCAAGGTGCCGCTGACGCCGGGCCGCTCGATCGCCGTCGACCGCCTGCTGCACACATTCGGCACGCCCTTTTACATCGACGCGCCGACGCTCGCCGCCTTCGACGCAAAACCATTCCGGCGCCTGATGATCGCGCAGGACACTGGCTCCGCCATCACCGGGCCGGCGCGGGGCGACCTGTTCGCCGGTTCGGGCGATGCTGCCGGCGAGATCGCCGGCGTGGTCCGCAATGCCGCGGATTTTTATGCGCTGGTGCCGCGCGCGCTCATTGCGGGTGCGGTCCGATGACCCGGCGCCCGGACAAGCTCAGCGAGGACGACCGGGTTCTGTGGAACCTGGTGGCGCGCACGGCCAAGCCGCTGAAGGGGAAATTTGCCGTCGACATCCCCGAAATTCCTGCCGAGGCCAAGCCAAGCCAGTCGCAGCCCGCCCAGCCCGTCGCCAATGTCGCAGGGACCGCGAAGCCGAAGGCGCAGCATGTCACGCACCGCCTCGACGAACCGACGCTGGACAAATTGTCGAAGGGCCGGCTGCCGATCGAGGGCCGCGTCGATCTGCACGGCATGACGCAGGACGAAGCCTACTCGCTGCTGTTCTCGTTCCTGCACCGGGCGCATGCCGGCGGCGTCCGCTATGTCCTGGTCATCACTGGCAAGGGCTCGTCTTCCGGCGGCGATGGCGTGTTGCGGCGCGCCGTGCCGGCCTGGCTGTCGACGCCTGCCTTCCGGCCGCTCGTCTCCAGCCACGATCATGCCGCCCGCAATCATGGCGGTTCGGGTGCGCTCTATATCCGCCTGCGGCGGGTCCGTTCATGAGGACGGGCGCATGACCCCGTTCGGCGAGAAGCTGCGGACGCTGAGAAGCGAACGCGGTGTCCGCCAGAAGGACATGGCGGCGGCGATCGGCGTCAGCGCCGCCTATCTGTCGGCGCTCGAACATGGCAGGCGAGGCGCCCCGACCTGGACGCTGATCCAGAAGATCATCGGCTATTTCAACATCATCTGGGACGATGCCGAGGAACTGGCGCGGCTGGCCGAGGCCTCGCACCCGCGTGTAAAACTCGACACGTCGGGTCTTTCCCCCGCCGCCACCGAGCTCGCCAATCTGCTGGCGGAAAACATCGAGAAACTCGACGAAACCGAGCTTCGCCGCATCACCGCATCGATCCGCGCGGCGTTAAACCAGCGGCCGTAGCCTGACGGTCCGCGCCGGTACAAGTTCGCCTGCCTCACGAGGACACTGCCCGCCGGCGGCCCGCCGGCGGGCACAGTGGTGAGATCATTTCTTGCCGGCGGTGCCGCCATTTCCACCCCGGCCATGATCGCCGTGGTCGTGGCCATTGTTTCCGCCGCCCAGGCAGTCCGACGCCCCGGCATCACCGCAACAGCGGCCGGCCCAGAGGTCGTTGAGGTTGGTTTTGGCACAGCTGGTGGTCTGATCGGCCATGGCGGATCCGGCCATGCTCGACACCGCGATAGCGGCAAGAAGGGTGTTTCGCAGAAAAGCAGTCATCTGAAGTCTCCATGGTTGGTTTCGGTTCACGGCTGTGTGTCGCTGGCCGGAGCGAAATGGTTCACGGAGAAATGCGAATTCTGGCGGAGGGCCCATCGATTTCGTCATCCACGGGCGGAGCGGGCGCGCAGACCCGAGGATCCATGCCGCGAGTTGCGAGCGTCGCGACGGGGCAAAAGATCTGGTGATGACGGTATGACGATTGCAGGCGCCTGTTCCTGCGCCGCAGCGTTCTTCATCGGCATCACGGCATGGATCCCGGGTCTTCGCGACGGAGCTTCGCTCCTGCTCCGCCCTGGGATGACGAAGCGTTGGATGCCGCCCCTAGGGAAGCCGCCGTTGCTGGTGCCTACTGAACCGCGCCGACCAGAACTTGCTGGCCACCGCGGATCGAGACCCAGCGGCCGGTGTTGTCGATCGCCTGCCGCTTGAGGAAGCGATAGCCGGTCGCGTCCCATGGCTTGACCTTGTCGGTCAGATTGTCGAGCACATAGTCGCCCTCGTCGGTGCGCACCGTCAGCACGGCGTGGCCCTCGCCGTCGGGCTTGCGCACGACGGTGATCAGAAGATCGGCAAGCGAGATGCTCATGCGCGAAAGCTGGCGTCGCTTTTCCAGCACATAGTCCTCGCAATCGCCGACGCCCTTGTCGGGATAGGCCCAGACCTCGTCCTTGCCGTAGATGTCCATGTCGCTCATCGGCTTGACAGCGGCGTTGACCCTGGCGGTGACATTGAGAAGCTTGCGCATCAGCGCGTCGGTCATCGGAGCCGGCGCCAGATTGGCCGGGCGGATCGAGCACTCGCCCGGATGCAGCTTGCAGAAATCATAGTGGCCGATCGGCTGCGAGGTGAGCCCCCCGGTCGCCATCGCTCCACCCGCCAGGGCCGGTGCCACCCAGCCCGCCGTCATTGCCAGCCCGGCCGCCACATACACGCGCAGCCGTCGCGCCATCGATGAGGAAATCATTGTCCCCGCTCACCCTTTGTTATTAACGAAAGGTTAAGGGGGATTTACAGTCCGTGTCAATTACGACGACGGTCGGATTGTCGGCATGGTTACCCGAGGGGCTGGACAGCGGCACTTGTGCAACAGAATCAGCCAGCCGGCCGGCTTTTACCGGTCAATCGCACGGTTTGTCGCCGTTAAGCTTGGTTTTATGCAGGTCATCGTCCCAAAACCCGCAATTTTGGACGACGTGCATTATCTCTTGGCGGCGCGGACCAGCTTCGGCTTCACCGCGACACGCTCCTGGCGGCCATAGCTGGTGATGAAGTCGACGATGCGCGGCACGATTTCGGAGCGGAAGCGAGAACCGTTGAACACGCCGTAATGGCCGACCGCCGGCTGCATGTAGTGGGCGTGCCGCTCAGCCGGGATATTGGGGCAAAGATCATGCGCCGCCTTGGTCTGGCCAAGGCCTGATATGTCGTCGTTCTCGCCTTCGACCGTGAACAGCGCGACGTTGCGGATCGCCGACGGATCGATCCTGGTGCCGCGATGCGTCATCTCGCCCTTTGGCAAGGCCTGCCGCACGAAGACGGTGTCGACGGTCTGCAGGTAGAATTCGGCCGTCAGGTCCATGACCGCCAGATACTCGTCGTAGAAATCGCGGTGCTTCTCGGCATTGTCGCCATCATGCTTCACCAGATGCATGAAGAAGTCCTTGTGGGCGATGATGTGGCGATCGAGGTTCATGCTCATGAAGCCGGACAGCTGCAGGAAGCCTGGATAGACCTCGCGGCCGAAGCCTGGCACCGGCCACGGCGCATGCATCACGACATTGTCGCGGAACCAGTCGATGCCTTTTTCCTGCGCCAGCAGATTGACCGCGGTCGGGTTGCTGCGCGTGTCGATAGGCCCGCCCATCAAGGTCATCGTCGAGGGCACGAACGGGTCGCCCTTGGATTCCATCAGCGCCACGGCGGCCAGCACCGGCACGGAAGGCTGGCACACCGCCATCACATGCGTGTCCGGCCCCAGCGTGTGCAGCATGTCGATGACATAGTCGATGTAGTCGTCGAGATCGAATTGGCCGTCGGCAAGCGGCACCATGCGGGCATCGACCCAGTCGGTGATGTGCACGTCGGCATAGGGCAGCATCGCTTCCACCGTGCCGCGCAGCAGCGTCGCATAATGGCCAGACATCGGCGCCACGATCAGAAGCTTCGGATCGGGCTTGCGCCCGGCGGGGACAGCGCGCTCGAAGCGCACGAGATTGCAGAACGGCTTCGACCAGACGGTCTTCTCGGCGACCTCGACGCTCTTCCAGTCGACCACGGTCTTGCTCAGGCCGAAGGCCGGCTTGCCGTAGCGGCGCGTGGTGCGCTCGAACAGTTCGGCCGTCGCCGCGATCGAACGGCCCCATTGCGTGTGGGAAAACGGATTGAGCGGATTGGAGTAGAACATCCGCACCGCGTCGGCATAGAGGCGCGCCGGCTGCAGGGCGGCGTGGTTCATCTCATAGAGCTGGTAGAACATCGAGAAACCCCGCTGCTGCCTGCGACCGAAGGGACGACGAGCAGCGCCGAGCCTAAATGTCTCGCGGGGAAGTTAACAACTAATTGCTGCGATGCAATACGTCACGCTGCGTGACCAATGCTTCTTTGGTTCAAGGCCATGGAAATCGGGGCCGAACGGTGCCAGCCGGCTCAGTGTGCGGCTGCGAAATGTGTAGGTAATGTGTCCGGCCCTTGCCGGACACAGGAAGCTCTAGACGCGCGCCATGCACACGGAAGTGTGGCCGGAGCCGATGAAGCCGAGCTGGCCGGCCGCGCCCTTCGACAGGTCGAGCACGCGTCCCTTGATGAACGGACCGCGATCGTTGATGCGCACGACGACGCTGCGGCCGTTGTTCTTGTTGGTAACCCTGAGCTTGGTGCCGAAAGGCAAGGTGCGATGCGCGGCGGTCATCGCCGACGGGTTCATGCGCTCGCCCGAGGCGGTTCTGGAGTGCAGGGCGTACCACGAGGCGCGGCCGCACTGGGCGGCGGCGGTCGCCGAAGAAGCGCCGACCATCAGGCCAGCAGCGATCGTTACCGCGACAATCGCGGTCTGTTTTGGGTTCTTCATATTTGGGGGATGGCTCCGTTTTTGACAGACCCCAGCCGTTAGGTGCCAAATAAGGCGGGAAATGCGGCAGTGATCTGGCGGTTCCGTGGCAATGGCACACGTTTGGAGTCGCTGGGTAACAGTCTGTCAGGGATTTTCCGGCACGCGATGATCAATCAACGATGATCTTTGTGTTGCTATCGGGCATCCGTTTGACAAGATCGAACATTAATATCCAAGTAGAGCTCGGCGCGGCCGGGCCACTTCCTTTGGCTCTTTTATCGCGGTCCCGATGCTGCAACCAATCGACTTCAAAAGGGAGATCCGGCAATGAGGCTGACCAAAAATCTGCTGGCGTTGATTGTGCTTGCCGTCGGCGCGCTGTGGTCGCTGCAAGGCATCGGCGTTGTCGGCGGCAGCTTCATGACCGGCCAGTCGCAATGGCTCTATATCGGCGTCGTCACCATGCTGGTCGGGCTGATCGGGTTGGTGTGGGCGAACCGGTCAAGCGGGTGAGCTTGATGAAACGTCGACCCCCACTCCGGCCCTTCGGGCCACCTCTCCCCCGATCGACGGGGTAGAGGAAAAGCGCGAGCTCGCCGACCTTGGCTCCTTTCCTCTCCCTCCGGAGGGGGGAGAGGTGGCGCTGCGAAGCAGCGACGGAGTGGGGGAAGGCGGTCCTCCAGGGCCTGCCCCCGACAGCCCTACCCGAACAGCCGATCCAGAATCTTGCCCTCCAGCCGGGCCAGTTCCACCGAACCGCGCCGGCGCGGCCGTTCCACGGGCACATCCAGATCGAGCGCGATCCGGCCTTCGCTGATCACCACGACCCGGTCGGCGAGCGCGACCGCTTCGGCGACATCATGCGTGACCAGCACGGCCGTGAACTTCTGCGCGATCCAGATGCGTTCCAGAAGCTGCTGCATCTCGATGCGGGTCAGGGCGTCGAGTGCGCCGAGCGGCTCGTCGAGAGCCAGGATCTGCGGGTGGCCGACCAGCGCGCGGGCCAGCGCCACGCGCTGCTTCTGACCTCCGGACAGCACCGAAGGCCATTCGTCGGCCCGGTCGGCAAGCCCGACCTCGCCGAGGATGTCGAGCGCGCGGTGCCTCGCTTCGCTACCGGTGGCGATGCCGGTCAGCCCGACCTCGACGTTTTCCACCACGCTGGCCCAGGGCAGGAGCCGCGGCTCCTGGAACATGAAGCGCGTGCGGCTGTGTCCTTCCTCTTCGACGCCGAAGGACAGCGATCCCGATGTCGGCCGGTCGAGCCCGGCCAGAAGCCGCAACAGCGTGCTCTTGCCGCAGCCGCTCTTGCCGATGACGGCAAGGAACTGCCCGGCCGGCACGTCCAGGTCGATGCCGTCGAGCACGGTCTTGTCGCCGAAGCGCTTGCCGGCATGCCTGAAGGCAAAGGCCCGCTGTCCTTCGACGGAGCCGATCGGCCGCACCGGCGTGGCGACGAAGGAACGGGCTGCGGTCAGGCTGGCGGCGGTCATGGGCAATCTCTCATCCGTTCTGGAAGGCCGGATGCCAGCCAAGCGACAGCCGCTCAAGCAGGCGGGCGAGGCTGTCGGCGAGCTTGCCGAGCAGCGCGTAGATCAGGATCGACAGCACGACGACATCGATCAGCAGGAATTCGCGCGCCTGCATGGCCATGTAGCCGAGGCCCGAACTGGCCGAGATGGTTTCGGCGACGATCAGCGTCAGCCACATGATGCCCAGGGCATAGCGCAGGCCGACGAAGATCGCCGGCAGCGCGCCGGGCAGGATGACGCGGAAGAATAGCGTGCGACGGTCCATGCCGTAGACGCGGCCCATCTCGACCAGCTGTGGGTCGACGCTCTGGATGCCGAGCAGCGTGTTGACGTAGATCGGAAAGAACACGCCGAGCGCCACCAGGAACAGCTTGGCTTCCTCGTCGATGCCGAACCACAGGATGACCAGCGGGATCAGCGCCAGATGCGGAATGTTGCGGATCATCTGCAGCGTCGTGTCGGTCAGGCCGCGGCTGAGCGTCGATAGCCCGTTGGCAAGGCCGAGCGCAAAACCGATCGAGCCACCGACGGCAAAGCCGGCAAGGGCGCGCGCGGTCGAGACGCCGATGTTGCGGATCAGTTCGCCCGACAGCGTCAGCCGCCAGAAGGCCTCGGCGACCGCGCTGGGCGCCGGCGTCATGCCGGCCAACGTGCTGCCGGCGCGGCTGGCAAT
>NZ_RZPW01000266.1:0-7564 GCF_003998455.1 Mesorhizobium sp. M7A.F.Ca.CA.001.08.2.1
GCTTGGTCTCGCCGACATCGCCGAGAAGTGCGTTGCGCGAAACCAGCAGCGGGTCGCGTGCCTTCCAGGCGGCGATGTCTTCCGGCTTCTGGTAGCCGCCCATGTCGGAGGTGGAGAAACCTTCGACGCGATAGGTCTTGCATTCGACCATGCCGGGGCCTTCGCCGCGCCTGGCGCGCTCGACCATGGCCGACACGGCGCGGTAGACAGCCATCGCGTCATTGCCGTCGACGATCTCGGCCGGCATCGCGTAGCCGGCGGCGCGGATCGACAGGTCCTCGACCGGCGACTGGACTTCTGAGGGAACGGTCAGGCCGAACTGGTTGTGTTCGAGCACGAAGACGACCGGCAATTTCCACAGCCCCGCCATGTTCATGGCTTCGTGGCAGATGCCGGTTTGCGCGGCGCCGTCGCCAAAGACGCACATGGCGACATTGCCGGTGCCGAGGATCTGCATCGACAGCGCCATGCCGGTGGCGGCTGGAATGCCTGCGCCGACAATGGCATTGCCGCCGATCACGCCCTTTTCGGCATCGGCCACAAGCATGTGGCCGGCGCGCCCGCCGCAGGCACCGGTGGCCCGCCCGAAGATCTCGGCCACCACCGGGTGTACGGCCATGCCCTTGCCGATATAGACCGCGTGGCCACGATGGGTGGTGGCGACCTTGTCGCCGGCCTCCAGCACGGCGGTCGCGGCGACGCCGACGGCTTCCTGGCCATCGCAGCGATGGATCGGACCGCGCGTGCATCCTTCCTTGTGAAGCGCCCCAAGGCCCTCTTCGAGATGCCGCACCAGCAGCATCCGGCGATAGATTTCCAGATGTTGTTCGACGGAAGGAGTGTTTTTCACCGATATCCCCGAGTTCGTGCCGAAATTAAATACAAAAGTGTCGACACTTTGCAAGCGCTTCTGCAAGATAGGGCAAAACAAGTTTGTGAAAAGGGGATCGATCATGCGTTTGAAGGGCAAAGCGGCCATCGTCACCGGAGCCGGCGCCGGTATCGGCGCGGCCGTCACGGAACTGTTTGCGAAGGAGGGCGCGCGCGTTCTGGTCGTCGATCGCGACGGCGCGCGGGCCGGCGAGGTGGCCGGCAGGACCGGAGCGCTGGCCTGGGAGGCGGACGTCTCGGACGAAGTCTCCGTGGCGACGATGGTGCGCCGCGCGCAAGAGGCCTTCGGCCGGGTGGACATTCTGGTCAACAATGCCGGTTACGGCATACGCGGTTCGGTTGTCACCACCGCGGCGGCGGATTGGGACGCGCTCATGGCCGTGAACCTCAAGGGCGTCTTTCTCTGCTCCAAATATGTCATTCCCGTCATGGCCGAGCGCGGCGGCGGGGTGATCGTGAACACCGCCTCCAACGTGGCCCATGTCGGACTTGCCGATCGGGCAGCCTATGTCGCCTCCAAGGGCGGCGTCGCGGCGCTGACGCGTGCCATGGCGCTTGACCATGTTGCGGACAAGATCCGCGTCAACGCCGTGGCGCCGGGTGTGACCTGGTCGAGCTATTTCGAAACCATGCTGGAAACCCATCCCGATCCTCAGGGGTTTGTCGCGGCATTGAACGCGCGCTCACCGATGAATCGCGTCGCGCAGCCAGTTGAAATCGCAAATGCAATCCTGTGGCTCGCCAGTGACGAATCCTCTTTCGCCACCGGCTCGATCCTGACAGTCGACGGCGGCATGACCGCCTGGTGAGGCACGCCCCTGTCGCAAGACGAAGCCTGCCCGTTTCAGGCAACGGGCCGGATGGAACGCAGGGCACTCAGCATCTCGTCGAGGTCGGCGCAGGGCAGGCAGCCTAGGTCTGCTATATCCTTGGTCACGTCGACCGGCAGGCCCGAATTGGACTCCTTGGGCACTTCGTTCAATCGTCCGCCGATGAGCACCGGCAAGGCAAGTCCGCGTGCCGCCATCGCTGCTTTCACCGCCTGTGCATAACGCAGCGCCACGCCATTGTAAGTGCTGACGGCGATGGCATCGGCCCCGGTTTCGGCGGCGCGGGCGACGAGTGTTTCCGGGTCGACGGCCACACCGGCATCGGCGATGACGATGCCCAGGCCCTCGAGCGCCTGTTCGACGAGATATTTTCCGTGCTCATGCACGTCGGTCGTGCCGATGCAGACGGTCAGGGGTCTAGGGCTTTCCAGCGGCTTTTGCGTCGCGACCCAGGCGACGGCCTTGTGGTTGAGCTCGCGGGCCCATTCGGCATGGATCAGCGGCGTGCGTCCGCGGATGCCGTCCGCGCCCGGGCCGAACAGCGCCTCCATGCGCTTCGGCCCCATGCGGCGGATGGCGAACATCAGCGCGGCCGGGTCTTCGGTATCCACCCCGCGCTCGGCCAGCCCCTTCATGACGGCACCGGCAAAGCGACGCCCGCCTTCGACCAGCACATCGGCCATCGCCTCCACCCTGGCCCAGTCGAAGACGGGGTCGTAGAAGGGGGCGTGGAGCGTGAGCCGGTGCGCGAAGGTTTGTGCCTCGATGATCTCGTCGACATCGGGAATGCGCTGGTTCTCGGTTACCGGTACCGGATTGATCGCATGGCCGGAGGGCCATCGCCCGACAGCCAGTATGTCGGCCAGGAGATAACTCGCCAGGCTTGCGTAATTGCCTGCCGGGGTCGACTGGTAGGAAACGGTGTTGCCGAAGATCATGGTGCCTGGCGTATCGCTGACCCGCACCAGTGCGGCATGGAAGGCAGCGCGCGACAGCGGATCACTGAAGTGGTGGCCGTAGCAATGGCCGAGCCGCGCGCCGATCAGATCCTCGACGATGTGCTTTTCGACCAGCACCATGCCGAGCGCGCAGGCCATGTCGATGAACAGCCCGGCGAAGCCGTCGTCGAGATTGGAATGGACAAGGATTTCGGCATCCTGGGCCGCGATCAGGCCGAGGGCGGTGACGGTCGCTTCAGTGGTCGCCACATCATCGTCCCAGTAGGGCAGCCGGAAGGTGAAATACTGCCCCAGATTGCCGATGGCCGTTGCACCGGCGGCGATCGCGGCGCGGGTGTTTTCCACCGCGCCCGGCAGGCCGAGCATGAAGTCGCCGAAATGCGCGGCAGCGGGCGCGGCGTTGGTGATGCGGGCGAAATCCTCGGGGCCGGTGAGCACGATGCCGGTGCCGCGGGCGGCCTTTGCACGCATGGCTTGGGGATATCCCATCGACCAGTCGAGTGTGATGCCGAAACGGTCGACCGTTACCCCTGCCTTGCGGCATTGCTCATGCACCTCGCCGATCGCCGCCACGGTGCGGTCGACGCTTCTGAAGCCGATGTGGGCGTGCTGCATGACTCGCTTTTCGGCCGCTGCCTTGCGCTTCCATGCGGCTTCGGACGGCATCCCAGTCTCGGTGAGGAAGCGGCAGCTGCCGAGGCGCCAGTCGCGCGCCATGACGCGTCCTTCGGCGAGGAGGTCGGCACCAGGCTTGAGGCGCGGGTCGAGGAGGGCGGGGGCGATTTCAGCGGTCATGATACTAGCTGTCGGCCTTGGCAATGAAATGGCGAATGATGGCGGCAAAACCTTGGTGGTCGGCGAGGGGATGAAAATGCGCACCGGGAATTGAAACAAACCGGGCATCCGGTATCGAAGCGGCGATCGCCTCTGAAAGGGCTGATGGCGTCAGGATATCGCCGGTGGCCGCAATCACCTGAACCGGGGCGTCGAGGCGCGGCAGATCGGCAAGGCGATCATGGTCGAGCAGCATGCGCACGCGCGCAGCACTGACTGTCAGCGGCGCCAGGGTGCCAGGGGCGGCGGCGACGGCTGCGTCGAGCTCCCCGGCATGCGTTTCGAGGTAGGACGGTTCGTGGCAGAGCACATGGCCGAGGCGCTGATAGGTTTCGGCCAGGCCGGCCTCCAGCAGCTCGGCGCGAGCGCTGAAGAGCGTGCGGAAACGGTTGTCGGCTCGCGCCCAGGAACTGCTGATCGTATAGCTCAGGCCAAGTTCCGAATGATCGAGCGCCAGCACCTGCGCGATGGCGCCGCCAGTGGAATGCCCGACAATATGGGCGGGACCGCCCGTCTGCGCCAGCAGGCCGGCAATGTCGCTGGCGATCAGGGGAATGGAATAGGGGCTTTCGGGGCGATCGCTGCGACCGGCGCCGCGATGGTCGGTGACGATGATGCGATGGTCGGCCTCGAGAAGGCGTACGACGCCGGCCCAGAACCTTCCGTCACCGCCAAGTCCGGGGATGAGGATGAGGCGCGGGCCGGCGATTCCCGATGTCTTGTAGTGGATACGGCAGCCATCGGCGGCGGTGAAGAAGGGCATCAGCTGAGGCCCTCCCTGTCGAGCAACTCGCCGAGCGCCGCGACGAGACTGAGCGCCGTGAGCATCGAGGTCTTCGGATTGCTGGCTGAGGGCGCGTTGACGAGGCGGAAGGAAGCGGTGCCGGCGGTGCTCTCGACCTCGATTTCATGTGTGTTGCCGGCAGCCTTCGGATCGGCAACCACGCGCACTGTGACTTTGTCGATACCTGCAGCGAGCGCCACGGCGAAGGCGGCGTTGAGGTTTTTCGGATAGAGCTTTGCCGCTTGCGCCGGCGTGCCTTCGAAGAGCGATACCGCGTCGTGCTCGGCTGACAGGCCAAGGGTGGCAAGCTCGACTTCCCAGGCCGCCGGCGGCTTGCGCGAGGTGTAGCGCACCCGCGCCTCGGGAAGCGCGGCTATCGCCCTGAGGTAGTCGAGGCCGCCCAACGCGCCTGACGGCAGGACCAAGCGTGCGCCGCCGTTGCGTGAAGCATCGGTCAGCCTCGCGGCAAGGATCGGATCGGCGAACGCACCGATCGAAGCGATGATGGTCGGGATGCCGGCGTCGAGAAGCGCGGGCACATAAGCGGCCACCGCCTCCTGGCTTGCCGCCTCCACCACCGCCCGGGGGCGCGGACCGATCAGCGCGTCAAGCTGCGTGACAGTGCTGACATTAGCCGGCAAGTCGCGGCGGGTACCTTCGCGCATCAGCGCCACCCAGCAAACCGAGTCCACTGGGAAAGCCGAGACGATCTCGCGCGCGATCGTGCCGAAGCCGATGAGGCCGAGCGTCACCATCCGAGGCTTCTTCAGGGATTCTGCTTCAGGGGATCGAACTTGTCGGCGAGGTCTGCCCCGAACACCGTCTTGCGCTCGATTTCCAGGACGTTTTCGGGGCGCGGGAAATTGGACGGCACGCGGTCGCCTGGCTTGCGCGGCTTGCCGATCAGGCGAAAGAAGTCCTCGAGCCCGTTCGGCACGATCAACCAGATCCAGCGTAGGCGCGTGTCGCCATCATTGATGAACATGTGCCGGACATTCTTGGGCAGGAACACCACGCTGTCCGGTTCCAGTGGATATTCCTTGCCCTCGATGACGGCGCGGCCACGGCCTTCGATGACATAGACCGTCTCTTCGTTGCGGTCATGCGTGTGTTCGCGCACATAGCCGCCGGGCGCTACCGACTGCGTGCCCAGCGCGAAGGGGTGCTCCATGCCGACGATGTGCGGCGCGAGCGCCACGTCGATATGGCCGTTTGCGGGAACCGGCTGCCAGTAGCTTTCGCGCGTTTCGGTTCCGGAAACATGGATGCCAGAGGGCGCGGGTGGAAGGTTGGTGTCGTCCATGGCTCTGCCTGTCGAATGGAACTGCGAAGGTCGTTCGGGCGCGTTGCTGACCTGGAGAGGGTACAGCGCAAAAAGTGTCGACACAATGGTAGACAGATTAAATTTTGTGCCTCTATAGTGCTGTGTCGATGATGGCAGGGGAATGCCGATGGGCGAGTACGATGTTCTGGTGATCGGTTCGGGATCGGCGGCCTGCTCGGCAGCGCTGCGGGCCGCCAAGGGTGGCCTCAAGGTGCTCGTCATCGAAAAGAGCGAATGGCTGGGCGGCACCTCGGCCATGTCCGGTGCCGGGGTCTGGATACCCGCCAACCATGTCGCGGCCGAAGCCGGCATTGCAGACAGCCGCGAGGATGCGCTCGCCTATCTGCGTGCGGTCGCGCCCGAAGGGTGGGAGCAGAAGGAAGACGCGCTCTGGGGCGCGTTCGCCAAGGCCGCGCCGGACATGCTGCACTTCCTGTCCGTCAACACGCCGCTTGATTTCCGCCTGATCAACGAGCCGGACCCCTTTGCCGAAGCGCCAGGCGGCAAGCTCTACGGCCGCATGCTCTCGCCGAGGCCGCTCAGCCGCCGTATCCTGGGCAAGTTTGCGCGGAGCCTGCGCCGCTCCACCTTGCCGCACAGCTTTACCTACCAGGAGATCGTCGACCTCGATCTTTATCACCATCCCATCCGCGCCGGGTTCAAGGTCTGGCCGAAGCTTCTATGGCGGTGGCTGACGAATTCCGGCGGCCAGGGCACGGCACTGATGACCGGGCTCATCAAGGGCTGCCTCGATGCGGGCGTCACCTTTCAGCCGGGAACGCGCGCCGTCACCCTGCTTCAGGACCCGGACTCACGCATCGCCGGCGCGGAGGTGGAGAGCAAGGGCCGACGCACGAAGACCGTCGCGCGCCGCGGCGTCGTCATCGCAACCGGCGGCTTCGAATGGGACGCCGAAATGCGCGCACGCCACTTCCCCGGCGCCTTCGACCGGATCGGCAGCCCGCGCGGCAATGAGGGCGACGGCCAGAAGCTTGCGGCTTCCGTCGGCGCGCAATTGGACCGCATGGATCAGGCCAACGTCTATCCCTGCCTGCCGACGCGCTACCAGGGAAAATCGCACGGTCTGCCTATGACCTTCCAGGCCGAGCCGCACTCGATCGTGGTCGATCGCCACGCAAAGCGCTTTGTCAGCGAAAACGCCTTCAACATCGGCGAGGCGATCGATGCGCGCGGGCCGGATGGCGCGCCGATCCATCTGCCCTGCTATCTCGTCGGCGATCATCGCTTCCTGAAAACGTCGCTGCCTTTCCGCTGGTATGCCTCCTACGAGCGCGACTGGATCAAGAAGGCCGATACGATCGCTGGCCTTGCCGCCAAGCTCGGGCTGCCAGCAGCGGCGCTCGAGGAGACGATCGCCCGCTGGAACAGCTTTTGCGCGAAGGGACACGATGCAGACTTCCAACGCGGCGACAATGGCTGGGAGGCATACAAGGCACATGGACCTGAGAACCGGCTGAAGCCGATCGACAAGGCGCCCTATGTCGGCATGACGATCAATCGCTCGATCCTCGGCACCAAGGGCGGCGCCCGCACCAACGAGCGAGCCCAGGTGCTGAGGCCGGACGGCTCGATCATCCCCGGCCTCTATGCGGCAGGGCTTGCCATGGCCAACCCCATCGGCACGCGCGCCGTGGGAGCCGGCACGACGCTGGGCCCCAACCTGACTTGGGGCTTCATAGCGGCCGAGACGATCCTGCATCAGAACAGGTGACTGCGTAGAAGATCTCCGACCGTCCTTAAAAACAACAAAATCAGTGTTTGCCGCACGTCCCACGAGATCGCCGTGACCATCGATTAGCAACGAAAAGGGCGCTCCACTTGGAGCAGCGACGGCCCTTTGATCGATCAGCTCTCGCTCGATCAGGACGTTTGAGTATGCTGGACTACAAATGAGTAATGCTGGACTACAAATGAGTAACTG
>NZ_RZPW01000267.1:0-7558 GCF_003998455.1 Mesorhizobium sp. M7A.F.Ca.CA.001.08.2.1
TCGGCGCGCGACAGCTTTCCGTTCTGCGCGACGCGCTGCAAGGACATCGACCTCAACCGCTGGCTGAAGGGCGCCTATGTCATCAAGGCCCGCGATGACGAGGAAGAGACGGATCCCGACGCTCCGAAATGAGGTCGTCAGGCGGCCTCGGTCTTGCGCGCCACCCGCGCCCAGCCCGGCAGCCAGTCGCCGTGAGCGGCCAGGAGATCATCGACCAGTGACCAGATCTGGTCGAGATCGAGTTCGGCCGCGGTGTGCGGATCCATCATCGCCGCGTGGTAGATGTGCTCGCGGTTCTCGGTCATCAGAGCCCGCACCGTCAGTTCCTGCACGTTGATGTTGGTGCGGATCAGCGCGGTCAATTGCGGCGGCAGGTCGCCGATATAGGTCGGCTGGATGCCGGAGGCATCGACCAGGCACGGCACTTCGGCGGCGCAATCGCGGGGCAGCGAGGTGATGCAGCCATTGTTGCGGACATTGCCGTAGATTACCGACGGCTCGCCGGTCCAGACCGAATTCATGATCGAGGAGGCATATTCCCGGGACTGCTCGACCTCGATGCGATCGGCCGAGCGATAGGCCTCAGCCTGCCCCTTCCAGCGCTCGATCTGCTCGATGCAGCGCTTGGGATATTCATCAAGCGGGATGCCGTACTTCTCGATCAGGTCCGGGCGGCCGTCCTTGATGAAATAGGGCGTATATTCGGCAAAATGCTCCGAGCTCTCGGTGACGAAATAGCCGAGCCTGGTCAGCATCTCGTAGCGCACCTTGTTGGGACAGCGCGGGTTCCAGCCGGGCTTGGGCGCGCGGCCTTCGCGATAGGCGCGCACGAGATCTGGGTAGAGGTCGCGGTAGGAACCGTCCGGCTGGCGATGCTCGAACTTCAGATAGAACGCCATGTGGTTGATGCCGGCCGAGCGATAGCGGATCTCTTCGTAGGGAAGGTCGAGGTCTTCAGCCAGCTCCATTGCCGTGCCCTGCACCGAATGGCAGAGGCCGACCTGCCTGATCTCAGGGTATTTCTCTGCTATCGCCCAGGTGTTGATCGCCATCGGGTTGACATATTGCAGCATGATCGCATCGGGGCAGACGGCGAGCATGTCTTCGCACACCTTCCACAGATGCGGCACGGTCCTTAAGCCCCGCATGATGCCGCCGACGCCGAGCGTGTCGGCGATCGTCTGGCGCAGGCCGTATTTCTTCGGCACCTCGAAGTCAGTGACTGTGCAGGGCTCGTAGCCCCCGATCTGGAAGGCGACGACGACGAAATCCGCGCCGGCCAGCGCCTTGCGCTGATCCGAATGGGTCTCGGTCTTCGCCTTGACGCCAAGCGTCGCGATCAGCTTGTTGACGACAATGGCGCTCTCTTCCAGCCGCTGCGGATTGATGTCCATCAGCGCGATCGTCGCGCCGGACAGCGACGGGCGCTGCAGCACGTCGCCGACAATGTTCTTCATGAACACCGTCGAGCCGGCGCCGATGAACGTGATCTTGGGATTTCTTGCCATGCTAACCTCCGGCATATGTTCAGGCCACATCGAAAGCGGCCCTGACGAGCCGTTCGGTGTAAGCGGTCTTGGGATTGGACAGGATGTCGTCGACGGGGCCCTGCTCGACGATCTTGCCGTTCTGCATGACGATCACGCGATGGCACAGCGCACGCACCACCTTGAGGTCGTGCGAGATGAAGAGGTAGCTGAGGCCGCGCTCGTCCTGCAGCTTGCGCAGGAGGTCGATGATCTGCGCCTGGACGGAGAGGTCCAGCGCCGATGTCGGCTCGTCGAGCAGGATGAATTCTGGTTCGAGCGCTATGGCGCGGGCGATCGCGATCCGTTGTCGCTGGCCGCCGGAGAATTCGTGCGGAAACCGCGACAGAATATCGCCCGGCATGCCGGCGCTGACCAGCGCGTCGCGCACCCGTTCGACCCGCTCGCGCCGCGTCGCCCCTATGCTGTTGACGATCAGCCCTTCCTCGATGATCTGGCCGATCGTCATGCGCGGGTTGAGCGAGGAGAACGGATCCTGGAAGACGATCTGCATGCGCGAGCGCAACGGCCGCATCTCGGCCCGCGACAGGCCGTGGATCGGCTTGCCGTCGAAACGGATCTCGCCGCGCTTGGCGTCGATCAACCGGAGCAGGGCCTGGCCGAAGGTGGTCTTGCCGGAGCCGGACTCGCCGACCAGCCCCAGCGTCTCATGACGACAGAGTTTCAGGCTGAGATCGTCGACGGCGACCAATTCGCGCCAGTCGGGTTTCAGAAAGGTGCCGTGGCGCAGCATGAATGAGACGCGCACGCCGCTGGCCTCGAGAATGGTGCCACAGCCCTCCGGCAGCGGTTTCGGCTGCCCGTGCGGCTCTGAAGCCAGCAGCCGCCTCGTATAGGGATGCCGCGGATCGCCGAACAGCCGTTCGGTGACGTTGTGCTCGCACATTTCGCCATGCTGCATGACATAGACGTAGTCGGAGAACTGGCGCACCACGGTGAGGTCGTGGGTGATCAGGATCACCGCCATGCGCAGCTCTTTCTGCAGGCTGCGGATCAGGTTCAGGATCTGCGCCTGGACGGTGACATCGAGCGCCGTGGTCGGCTCATCGGCGATCAGCACGTCGGGATTGTTGGCCAGCGCCATGGCGATCATCACCCGCTGGCGTTGCCCGCCCGAGAGCTGATGCGGGTATTGTCTGAGCCGCGCGGCAGGATCGGGAATCTGCACGTGCTGCAGAAGTTCGAGCGCTCGCGCCCAAGCCTGTTTGCGGCTGACCTTACGATGCACCCGGATCGCCTCGACGATCTGGCTGCCGACCGTATAGATCGGGTTGAGCGAACTCATCGGCTCCTGGAAGATCATCGAGATGCGGTTGCCGCGCAGCTTGCGCCGGGCGCTCTCGGGAAATTTCAGGATGTTTTGCCCGTCATAACAGACGCTCGAGCCGGGCGACACCGTGGCGCGCCGCGACAGCAGGCCCATGACGGTGCGCGCCGTCACCGACTTGCCCGAACCGGATTCGCCGACGATGGCGATCGTCTCGCCGCGATAGAGCTGGAACGAGATGTCCTTGACCGCTTCGACGACGCCATGCTCCACCTTGAAGGCCACGGCGACGTTGCGGGCATCGATGATCGGCTGGTCCTGGCGTCCGCCATGGTCGTGACGGACGATCGGTGCGAAGGATTCGGCGAGCGCGACGGACATCTGTGCCACCTCAATAAGGGTCGACGGCGTCGCGCAGGCCGTCGCCCAGCGCGTTGAAGGCAAAGACGGTGACCAGCACAAAACCGACCGGCGACAGGATCCAGGGATAGGTGCCGATGACGGAATAGGTCGCGGTGTCCTGCAGCATCAGGCCCCACGAGATCAGCGGCGGCTTGACGGCGAAGCCGAGGAAACCGAGGAAGGATTCGAGCAGCACCACGGTCGGGATCGCCAGCGTCACGGCGACGATCACATGGCTCATCACATTGGGGAAGATGTGCTGCATGATGATGCGCCGGTCGGTGGCGCCGACCGCCATGGCGGCGCGCACATACTCGATCCGCGCCAACGCCAGCGTCTTGCCGCGAACCTCGCGCGACATCTGCGCCCAGCCCAAGGCCGACATGACGATGATGACGAAAGCGAGGAAGACGTTGGTGGGAGCGGTGACCGGGATCAGCGTCGTCAGCGCCAGATAGAGCGGCAGTTGCGGGAAGGCGAGCACCAGTTCGACGAAGCGCTGCATCCAGACATCGAACCTGCCGCCGAAATAGCCGGAAACCATGCCGACGGTGGTGCCGATGACGGTGATGATGAAGACGACCGTCAGGGCGATCATCAGCGAGACGCGCGAGCCGTGGATGGCGCGCGACAGCACGTCACGGCCGAACTTGTCGGTGCCCAGGAAATGCACCGGCTGGCCGTCCAGCGAGCCGAACAGATGCCGGTCCGCCGGCAGCAGCCCAAACAGCTTGTAGGGCGCGCCATGCACGAAGAAACCGAGCAGCCTAGGATGATCATAGTCGGGGCCGACGACGGGCTGGAAAGTGACCGGATCGAGGTCCGCCGAATCGGCCAGCGCATAGACCCTCGGCCGTGCGGTGAAACCGCCGTCTCTGTCATGGAAGCTTGGCACCTGCGGCGGAGCGAAGCCGACATCCGTGACCTTCGGGTCCATTGGCGCGATGAATTCGGCGAATACGGCCATCACCAGCAGCAGCACGACGAGCCAGAGCCCGGCCATGCCGGTCCAGGAGCGCTTCAGCCGGCGCCAGACAAGCGCCATGTAGCTTTCGTTGCCATGCGCCGGTTTGGCGACGATGGGCCCTTCGGCAGGCAGCGGTGGAGGGGATGGATCGCGCGCCAGCATCTCAACGCTCCCCGAACTGGCGCACGCGCGGATCGAGCAGCACGAGCAGCATGTCGGCGATGATGTTGCCGACGATGAGCGTCGCCGACAGGACCATCATGAAGGTGGCGGTGACATAGACGTCGCCGACAGCCATGGAGCCGACGATCGCCGGGCCGACGGTCGGCAGTGCGAAGATGATCGCCGTCTCGATCTCGCCGGTCAGCATATAGGGCAGCACCACGCCCTGATACATGATGAGCGGATGCAGCGCGTTGGGCACGGCGTGGCGCATGACGACGGCAGCACCCGTCAGCCCCTTGGCCCTTGCCGTCTCGACATATTGCGCGTTCAGCGTATCGAGCAGATTGCCGCGCATGACGCGCATATTGTAGGCGAGGCCGCCGAAAGTGGCGATCGCCACCACCGGCCAGACATGTTTGACGAGGTCGACGAATTTGGCCCACGACCACGGCGCACCACCATATTGCGGCGAGAAGAATGAGCCGATCTCAGACACGTTGAACTGGAAGACCAGGAGATAGACGATGATCAGCGCCATCAGGAAGCGCGGCACCGTCATACCGAGGAAGGAGATGGCCGACAGTGTCGAGTCGATCCAGGTGTATTGCCTTGTCGCCGCCCATATGCCGAATGTGATGCCCAGCACCGAGGCCAGCAGATGGCAGACCAGCGCCAGAAGGAGCGTGCGCGGCAGGCGCTCTCCGACCACATCGGCGACCGGTTTGTTGTAGTACAGGCTGTAGCCGAAATCGCCTCGAGTGACGATGCCGACGATCCAGTTGAGATACTGCACGGGCAGCGGCTTATCGAGGCCATGCTCGATGCGATAGGCCTTTGCCTGCGCGTCGGCCTCGGCAAAGGAAGCTCCACCCTGGTTGATCGCCTGCGAGCGGATGTAGTCGGCATAGTCACCCGGCGGCGCCTGGATGATGGCAAAGGTGGCCAGGCTCAAGATGGCGAGGACCGGGATTGCCGACGCTATGCGCGTGAGCAGGAATCGCAGCATGGACGGTTCGTTTCCTTGTCTCGCCGATCGCGCCCTTGGTTGCGTCCGGAGGTTGGTTTGTCCGGCCGCGCCAGCGGCGCGGCCGGAGGTCTCTCAGTCAGGGAGGTAAACCTAATTCATCAGCCCCTTCTCTCCGGGTTTGCCGGGCAGCTCATCGGGGAACAATTCATATTTCGCCTGCTTGTCTGCGGCGACAAACACCCGTTCGCGGATGATCGAATCCTCGGCCCAGTTGAACATGAAGATCGGCGTGCCCTGCGGAATGTTCGAGAAGCGCTTGTTGACGATCAGCGCGCCGGGATATTCCGTCAGGCCGACATTGTAGACGTGCTCCGTCGAGATCTTCTGGAATTGTTTCATCAAGCTGGCGCGCTGGTCATTGTCCTGCGTGGAGACGAACTTGTTGACGATGTCGACGAGGTCCTTTTCGAACGGCATCACATCGACCTCGCCATTTTCCGGCGCACGATGGTCCCAGCTGGTGCGCGGGCCGACCGGGGCAAGCTGCACGGTGTTCTGCACCACCGAGGTCAGTTCCTGTTCGTTGCGCCGGACCAGCCAATCGAAGCGGCCGGAGTATTGCGAAGCGTCCCGCTGGGTGCCGTTGAGGCCGTTGAGCACGACCCGCAGCCCGAGCTTTTCCATCTGGGCGACGACGCCTTCGGCAAGGCTTTTGTCGGTCGTGTAGTCGTTGTTGACCAGCATCACGATCTCGACATTCTTGCCGCCGGCGGTGCCGGAAGGGAAATTCACGAAGCCGTCGCCGTCCGTATCCTTGAGGCCGGCCTTGGCGAGTTCAGCCTTGGCGCCATCGAGGTCGAAGGGGTAGTAGACCGTCGAATTGCGGTCGTAGAAGCTGGTTCCTGACGACAAGCCGCCGGGATAGATGGCGGTGAACGGCCCCTTGACCAGCGAGTCGCCGAGCGCCTTGCGGTCGAGCGCCATGGTGACGGCCTTGCGGAAATCCTCGTTGCGGTTCAGCTCGCGGATCGCCTGGCCGCGTTCGTCCGGATTGCCCCAGCCATTGGCGGAAAAATTAAAGCGCAGATTGTAGCCGATGAGCCGCGGGCCGAAAGCAAGACGGGCAGGCGCGTTCGCCTCCGCCGCACGCTTCAGCGAGGCGACGAAGTTTTCCGGCTGCTCCAGATTGGAAAAATCAGCCGCGCCGGCCACCGCCTGGACGTCGCGATCGGCCCAGGTCGACAGCTTGTAGTGCAGTTCGTTGAGATAGGGCAGTTGATTGCCCTTTTCGTCGACCTTCCAGTAATAGGGATTGCGGCGCATGACGATGATGTCGTCCGGCCGGTATTCGACCGGGACCCAGCCGCCCATCACCGGCATGTTCATGAATTCCGGCGGGAAGGCATTTTTGAACTGATCATAGGTGTTCTTCGAATATTTCGGATGCTGCGGCTTCAGGATGTGCGCGGGGCCAGGACAGAAGGTGCCGTAGGCCATGGCATACAGGTACTGCTTCGGGAAGGCGTCCTTGAAGGTCCATTCGACGGTGTAGTCGTCGATCTTCTTCAACGTCGTGCCGACGCCGAAGGTTTCCGGCGTGGCGCCGTTCAGCGGCGAGACGTTGGGATCGACGACCTCGTCGTCCCAGTAGAACATGACGTCGTCGGCATTGAACGGCACGCCGTCCGACCACTTCGCGCCTTCGATGAGGTGCATGGTCAGCTTGTGGCCATCGCTCGACCAATCCCAGCTCCTGGCCAGGTTCGGCAGCGGCTCGGTGTCCTTGGCCTCGACCTGGAACAGCGGGGCGGTGCGCGTCAGGCATTCGGAGAGGCCGATGTCGATGCCGCCCCAGCCTTGCGTCTGACCGGCGCCGTAGTTCCAGCCTTCCGGCCGCCCTCCGATGACGTGGCGCATCGTATCGCCATAGACGCCGATGCCGTCTTGCATATTGCCCGTCTTGAAGACCAGCGGCTCCTTCGGCAGCCTGTCTTTCACCGGCGGCAGCTTGCCGGTCTTGACGTATTTCTCGGTGACCCAGTCGGGCTCGTGATATTCGGGAAGCGCCTTGAACTCCAGAATGGAGTCGCGCGCGACATAATTGATCTTGCCTTCGGCGGGAAACGGTGTCGGCGCCGGCGGAACCGTCGGCTCGGAAGCGTATGCACTGAGTGCCGAGACCGAGACGCTCAGCGCCAGTCCGGCAGCAAGGCCGATATTGCGTAAATTCCTCACTGTCTCTC
>NZ_RZPW01000268.1:0-7512 GCF_003998455.1 Mesorhizobium sp. M7A.F.Ca.CA.001.08.2.1
CATCCCTTATTTCGGCTACGCCAGGCAGGACCGCCGCGCCTCCGGCCGCACGCCGATCTCGGCCAAGCTGGTTGCCAACATGATCACCCGCGCCGGCGTCGACCGCGTTCTGACGCTCGACCTGCATGCCGGCCAGATCCAGGGCTTCTTCGACATCCCGACCGACAATCTGTTTTCCGTGCCGGTCATGGCCCGCGACGTGAAGGCCAAATACAAGCAACTCGGCAACGTCGTGGTGGTTTCGCCCGACATTGGCGGCGTGGTCCGCGCTCGTGCGCTGGCCAAGCGCTTCGATGCGCAACTGGCCATCGTCGACAAGCGCCGCGAACGGCCGGGCGAATCGGAAGTCATGAACATCATCGGCGCGGTCGCCGGCAAGGATTGCCTGCTGATCGACGACATCGTCGATTCCGGCGGCACGCTGTGCAATGCCGCCGATGCACTGCTGGCCAACGGCGCCACCAGCGTCACCGCCTACATCACCCACGGCGTGCTGTCGGGCGGTGCCGTTGCCCGCATCAGCGGCTCGAAGCTGCAGGAACTGGTGATCACCGATTCCATCCAGCCGACCCAGGGCGTGCTCGACGCGCCCAACATCCGCGTCATCTCGATCGCCGACCTGATGGGCGAAGCCATCTCGCGCACGGCGACTGAGGAATCGGTGTCCAGCCTGTTCGACTAAACCCGCCTGCCCTTAAGGCGCGGAGCTTTCCAACCGAACCGGGCCGATCAGGCGACGAGCGACCTCGACGTTCTCGCGTGCGCCGCGCATATAGCCGCGCGGCGAGGTCCCCAGCATGCGCTTGAACATGGTGATGAAGGCCGGCACGCTGTCATAGCCGAGATCAAGCGCCACCCTGGTGATCGGCTCGCCGTCCGCCAGCCTGGGCAGCGCCGCGAACAGGCAGGCCTGCTGGCGCCATGTCGACAGCGGCAGGCCGGTCTGGCGCTGGAAGGCGCGCGTGAAGGAACGGCGGCTCATGCCGGCTGCATCGGCCCACTCGTCGATGGTCGCATGCGGCGACGGTGCTGCGACGAAGCGTCGGCACAGCGCCGACAATCTTGGATCCGACGGAAATGGCAGCCCAAGAGGCCGTTCCGGCAAGGTCGGGATTTCGTGCAGCAGAAGGTTCATGATCAGCCCACCGCGTCCTTCCAGAACGCCGCCTTGCGGGAGCTTCTCCGATTCCACGATCAGGCTGTGCATCAGGTCGGTGACGCCGACGACGCGCAAGCCTTCGGGCAGCCCGGGGATCGCCTGTGGCATGACATAAACCGAACGCATCGAGACGTCGCCCAGCATCTCGACGGAATGCTCGGTGCCGGCTGGAATCCACATCGCGTGGTCGGGCGGCACCATCCAGCGCCCGTAGCGTGTCGTCACCAGCACCACACCGACAAGCGCATGCAAGAGCTGGCTGCGGCTGTGGCGGTGCTGTGGCACGCGGTAGCCGTCAGGATATTCGGTCGGCAATGCCACCGCCGGCCCGGCCACTTGCTCAAGCCACTGCCAGCGGCTCTCGTGCAACTGGCCGAGATTGGCATTGCCAGCGTGAAAGACTTCTTTGCCGTGCGGCATCCGATATGGCCCACTTGCGAAACTATTGGACCAAACCACGAAAGAAGTCGTCTCGCAAGCGGCTTATAAGGCACCGTCCCCAGGGTGGCCGCAAGGAGCGTCCGCCAGTTGCCTGCGGGCGTGCCCGCCAAAAAGACCACGGAGCCTACCTTGACCGATACGACAGCAGCCAGCGTCGCCCCACCGGCGAGCGCCAGTCACGCCTCAGCCCAGGCGACGGCCTTCACCGTCATCCTGGCGGTGAGCTTCTGCCACTGCATCAACGACATCATGCAGTCGCTGCTATCGGCCATTTACCCGCTCCTGAAAGAGAATTATGGCCTCGATTTCTGGCAGATCGGCTTGTTGACCTTCACTTTCCAGGTGACCGCATCCTTGCTGCAGCCGCTGATCGGCATGATCACCGACAAGCGGCCGATGCCCTATTCGCTGCCCTACGGCATGGCGTCGTCGCTGATCGGCCTGATCGTGCTCGCCTATGCCGGGCATTATTCGCTGCTGCTGATCGGTGCCTCGCTGATCGGCATCGGCTCGGCGATCTTCCACCCGGAATCCTCGCGCATCGCCCGCTTCGCTTCCGGCGGCCGCTTCGGGCTGGCGCAGTCGCTGTTCCAGGTGGGCGGCAATTTCGGCCAGTCCATGGGGCCGCTGCTGGCGGCCTTCATCGTCGTGCCGTTCGGCCAGACCAGCATTTCCTGGTTCGCCGTCGGCTCGCTGATCGGCATCATCGTTTTGTGGCAGGTCGGCGGCTGGTGCAGCCGGCTGCGTGCCGCGCAGGGCACCCGCAAGGCGGCGAGCTTCGTTTCGCCCTTCCCGCGCCGCAAGGTGATGAATGCATTGATCGTGCTGACACTGCTGGTGCTGAGCAAGAATGCCTACATCGCCAGCCTCGCCAGCTACTACACCTTCTATTCCATGCATAAGTTCGGCGTTTCTGTGCAGATGAGCCAGGTCATGCTGTTCCTGTTTCTCGGTGCCTCGGCGCTGGGCATCCTGCTCGGCGGCCCCTTCGGCGACCGCTATGGGCAAAAGGCGATGATCTGGTTCTCCATCGTCGGCGTGCTGCCCTTCACGCTCGCCCTGCCCTACGCCAATCTGGAATGGACGATGGTGCTGACGGTGCTGATCGGCCTGATCCTCTCCTCGGCGTTCTCCAACATTGTCGTCTTTGCGCAGGAGCTCGTGCCGGGTCGCGTCGGCATGATCGCCGGCATCTTCTTCGGCTTCGCCTTCGGCATGGGCGGCATCGCGGCGGCCGTGCTCGGCGTCGTCGCCGACATGAAGGGCATCGATTTCGTCTTCCAGATCTGCTCCTATTTGCCGTTCCTTGGATTGCTGACCGTGTTCCTGCCCAACATGAAGGAAGCGCGCAAGGCGCAGGCGGCCGCCTAGATCAGGCCTGAAACCCACGCAAGGAAAAGCACCCGCCAGACGGCGGGTGCTTTTTTCGTTCCAACGGCCTATGCTTTGAAGAAGGCCAGCAGGTCGGCGTTGACGATGTCTGCATGGGTCGTGGCCATGCCGTGCGGGAAGCCCTTGTAGACCTTGAGCTCGCCCTTCTTGAGCAGCTTGATCGTCAGCAGCGCCGAGTCCGCGATGGGAACGATCTGGTCGTCGTCGCCGTGCATGACCAGCACAGGCACGTCGATCGCCTTCAGATCCTCGGTGAAGTCGGTTTCCGAAAAGGCCTTGATGCAATCATAATGCGCCTTGGTGCCGCCCATCATGCCCTGGCGCCACCAATTATCGATGACGCCCTGCGATACCTCTGCGCCCGGGCGGTTGAAGCCGTAGAACGGACCTGATGGAACGTCGCGGAAGAACTGGGCGCGATTGGCTGCCTGCGCGGAGCGGAAGCCGTCGAACACTTCGATCGGCAGGCCGCCGGGATTGGCGGCAGTCTTGAGCATGATTGGCGGCACCGCGCCGATCAGCACCGCCTTGGCGACACGGCCGCCGGCGCCATACTTGGCGACATAACGCGCCACTTCGCCGCCGCCGGTCGAATGGCCGACATGGATGGCGTTCTTGAGGTCCAGATGGGCTGCGAGTTCCGCTACGTCGGCGGCATAGGTGTCCATCTCGTTGCCGATATCCGTCTGGGTCGAGCGGCCATGGCCTCGGCGATCATGGGCAATGACACGGTAGCCCTGTGACACGAAGAACAGCATCTGGGCGTCCCAATCGTCGCTGCTCAACGGCCAGCCGTGATGAAAGACGACAGGCTGCCCGGTCCCCCAGTCCTTGTAGTAAATCTGCGTTCCGTCCCTGGTGGTGATCATGCCGCTGCCGGAGCTGGGTTTGGTTTGCGAGGTCATCTCAATCTCCTTCTGGTTATTTTCGCGATAAACAATATCGCGATAACGACATAGCTAACGCGGCCTAAAACCCTTGTCCACACAAATATGTATCGCGATATCATTTTTCGTGGTATCGAAATGATGCCCACATTGGCAAAAGGAATGCGCCGTGCCTCTCCCGTTGGACAATCAGCTCTGTTTCACGCTCTATGCCACCAGCATGGCGATCAACCGCACCTACAAGCCGATGCTGGACGAGATGGGCATCACCTATCCGCAGTACCTGGTGTTGAACGCGCTTGGAGAGGCCGACGGCATGTCGGTCGGCACCATCGCCCATCGGCTCGCTTTGGAATCGAGCACCGTCACGCCGCTGGTGAAGCGAATGGAGCAGGCCGGGCTGGTGACCCGCCAGCGCAGCCAGACCGACGAACGCCAGGTGCAGGTCGATCTGACATCAGCCGGGCGCGCACTGCTTGTCCAATGCAACTGCCTGAACGAAGCCTTGGTCGAACGCTCGGGCATGACGCTGACTGAGCTCGATGCGCTGAACCGGCAGATCCAGGCGTTACGCGCCGCGTTGACCGGCGACCGCTAGCACGGCTTGACGACGGCTAGCCAAACGTCGGAAGAGGCCACCATCATGCGGACTTAAGCACGGCAAATGGCCGTTTGCGCATGGCTCGCTTTGCCTGGAAACTGACGGCGGGAGCGGGACGGCCGACATGGAAGCCCTGGATCTTGTCTATGCCGAATTCGCGCATAAGGGCCATCTGCTCGTCTGTCTCCACCCCTTCGACCAGGATTTTGTGGCCGCGATTTCGAACCAGGGTGATAATGTCCTGCAGCATCGCCTTGCCGCTCGGGGAGCTGCAGTCATGCAGAAACGAGCGATCGATCTTCACCGTATCGAAATCGATCAGGCGAAGCCACGAAAGGCCCGCAAAGCCGGTCCCGAAATCATCAAGCCAGATCTTGATCCCGAGCAGCTTCAGGTCGCTGATGCAGCGCAGGATGTCGGAGTGCATCTCCATCTCCAGCCCTTCGGTGATCTCGAAGGCCAGCCTGCTGCCTGCGACACCCGTCTCGCCCAGAATGGTCGCGACCGACGTCGCGAAGCCCGGTGTCTTGAGCTGGATCGGGGAGACGTTGACACTGACGACACGGACGTGGTCGTCCGCCAGCAGTTCGGCGCACACTGTCCTTATCGCCCAGCGCCCGAGTTCCAGGATCGCACCGGTCCGTTCGGCGACGGGAATGAACAGGCTCGGCGGAACCGATGTGCCGTCGAGCATCTTGAGGCGCATCAGAGCCTCCACCGCTTCAACCCGGTCCGATTTGACATCCTGGATAGGCTGGTAAACGAGTGAAACGAGATTCTGGCCGATCGCGATCTTCAGCAAAGCCGCAATGTTCTCGCTCTCGTCACTGCTTTGCGGGTCGGTTGGATCGAACAGCCGGGCACAATTTCGGCCGCCGGCTTTTGCCAGATAGAGAGCGCGATCGGCCTCGTGAATGATTTTCTCCAGCTTGGCCCCGGTCTGCGTCCGGGTGAATGCGGCGCCAACGCTTACCGTTACGATCGAGACGCCGTCGCGCCGCAGTTCGTGCGTCAGAGCCAGGTTCTCCACCGTGCTGCAAATGGCTTCCGCAATGTCCAGGATCTGCTCCTTTTTCTCCATGCGAGCCAGGACGATGAACTCTTCGCCGCCATAGCGGCCGATGGAGCCATTATACTGTTTGATCATATCGCTAAGGGCATTGGCGACATGGATCAGGCAGCGGTCGCCTTCCTGATGGCCGTAGCAGTCATTGAACTTCTTGAAGAAGTCCACGTCGATGAGGATCGCCCCAAAGCTGGTGCCGACCTTTTGCCAATCGTTCCAGTAGTCTCGCAGCTTCTCGTCGATCGCGCGCCGGTTCTCCAGACCCGTGAGCGGATCGGTCCGCGACAACCTCAGCAGGGCCTTGCCGCGTTCGGTCGCCTCATTGTGTTGGATCTTGGCTTCCAGGGCGTTCAGGAAGACGTTGTAGCGTTCCTCGTTCAGTTTCCAGTTCACATATGAGGTGAACGTGAAACAAGAAACATAGAAAGCCCCAAATACCATTTTGTATATGAGGGTTGATGGAACAAAGTAATTTACGATATAAAGTATACATAAGATTATTGTCGAGGTTACGATAGAAAGCTTGAAATTGAATGTAAAGAAAAGATTGGCGCTCATCATGAATATGGTCCCAAAGACCATATAGTAAGAGACGCTTTCCTTGTCCGCGCCCATAATCGCCGGACACAGCCAACCAACATAGCCAAAGATGATGGCCCCGGCGCAGGTCACGTCGAGCCATTCCGTCCCGACGCCGTGGCGAAGCTGCGCTTCCAGGATCAAAAGCGCGCTCAAGCCGACCGCGAAACGCGCCGTGATCGTATAGGCGGCCACATCCGGGATCAGCAGCAGATCCGTTGCCGAAAACAAGAGATAGATCGCAACTGCGATCCAAAGCCCTGGCCTGGCTTCCCCTCTTCGCGTCGCCCGGGCTTCGGTGCGGTAGAGGGCGCGAAGTTCGTCGGCCCCCAGTTCGTAGCGCGGCTCGTACGGCTCAGCATCAACCGTATCGGCCAATGCGGATGACACGTGTTCGTTCATCACAATCGACCCCTTTTGAAAGGGATTTTGTTTTCCGAACTCATTTCCAGCTTCTGCCCCCACGCGGGCCGGCTCCTTGGGACGCGACGGCGATTGCGAACGCCGGGCAAACAAATGCAATCGCGCAAGACAAGTTTCCGTTAACTCGAACCCGGAATCCGGCTCGGAAGCTGATTAACCAACGAACATGGTTGGCGGGAAATTAATCATAAACCTAAAATGCCGTCGGCCCGACATTGGCAAAGGGAGCATTCTACGCAATAAGTTAACCGACTGTTAACTATGGAGTGATGGCGTGCAGACCGTTCTTGATGGCAAAAGCTTGATTACTGCCGAGATGCTCGCCGGCACGCTGCCTCGGGGAAAGATCGAGCATCATGGCGAAGCGTTCGAAACCGCGCGCGCGGAGCTTGCCCTCATTCTCCACGCGACACAGCAGCAGGTCGAACAGGACAAGAACCCGGCCGAGATCGTCGGCCGCTTGCTGTCCTTCCTCAATGGCCTGCATTCCAAGGTTCATCCCGACGTCTGGCATGCGTTGATACCGGTCGCGCAGAACCATCCGATCCTGAAGTATTTTCTCGAGGATCCACTGACGCACTGGTCCTTCACCAAACCCAGGGGCTATTCCGGCGACGCGCAGTTGCTCGACTACATCTATTGTGATCCGCACGTGGCAGAGAGCGTGGCGAACGCCTCGGAGGTCGGCAAAGCACTCTATAGCCATACCCAGAACGTACCGTCATGCGTCGCGGCCCGGGAACGACGCGACCTCCTGACCCGATATGTCGACGAGATCGCGGCCAAGAACGGACCGGAAACCGAGGTTCTGGCGATCGCGGCCGGCCATTTGCGGGAAGCCAATCGTTCGGTCGCCCTGACGGAGGGCCGTCTCAAGCGCTGGGTTGCGCTCGACCAGGATCCCCAGAGCGTTGGGCTGATCTCGCGCGACTTCCAGGGCACCGCCGTCGAAGCCATCGACGGC
>NZ_RZPW01000269.1:0-7492 GCF_003998455.1 Mesorhizobium sp. M7A.F.Ca.CA.001.08.2.1
ATCTTGAGAACCGATCTGTCTTCGAGCAGCGGTTTCAGCACCGCCAGCGCCTCGCGCAGCGGAATCTGGTTTTCGAGCGCGCCACCACCGAGCAGGTCGCCATTGCCGCTCATATGGGCGAAGGGAATGTAGGCGGCGCGTCCGGGAGCCGTGGCGATGGCCATGCCGATCAGTTCCGCCTGCATCGGATCGGCGGATGTCGCCCTGACGTCGAAGGCGGCGATGCCAGCCTCCCGTGCCTCGGCGACCCAGACTTTCAGGGCCGAGATATCGCGGATGCAGTGATAGGCCGAAATGTCGATCTTGCCGGTGGCCGCGCGCTCCAGCCTTAGTGCCGCGAGCAGGGAGGGGGTATCGCCTTGTTTTGACGTCTCCGCCGTCCCGCCGGCTTCGTCCGGTTCAGTGCCAGGCGCGTTCCGGGCAACCGGCGGCAACCCGGCCCCAACATCCGGGCCATGAGCATGATCGGCGCGTTCGACGGTGACCGCGACGGCCTGGACGTCGCCGGCCTCGGTGCTGGTCGCTTCCGCGACACGGCGGGTCAGCGAGGTGAATTCCATGGTCTTGAGGAAACCGATCAGCTTCGGGCCGTCGGGCGCGTGCAGGACGAAATCCTCCAGACCCTCGGTCACCGGTACGTCGTTCATCAGCGTCACCAGCTGACGAGAAATGCGCGCCTTGTCGGCGTTGGCGATGATCGATTCCCGGCGCTTGTCCTGTTTGATCTCGCCGGCCCGGGCCAGCAGCGTGTCGAGGTCACCGAACTGTTCGAGCAGTTGCGCCGCCGTCTTCGGCCCGATGCCGGGCACACCAGGCACATTGTCGACCGAATCGCCGGTCAGTGCCTGCAGGTCGACCATCTTCTCCGGCGGCACGCCCCATTTCTCGATGACCTCCGGAATTCCGATCTGGCGGTCCTTCATCGGGTCGTACATGGCGACCGTATCGCCAACCAGTTGCATCAAATCCTTATCGGAGGAGATGATGGTGGTATCGCCGCCGGCTTCGCAGGCGAGCCTCGCATAGGTGGCGATCAGATCGTCAGCCTCGTAGCCTTCGATCTCGACGCAGGGCAGGTTGAACGCCCTGGTCGCCTGGCGGATCAGGCCGAATTGCGGGATCAAATCTTCCGGCGGTGCCGAGCGGTTGGCCTTGTATTCGGGGTAGAGATCGTTGCGGAAGGTTTTTGACGAATAGTCGAAAATGACGGCGAAATGCGTCGGCACGATGCCTACATCGGTATTGCGGGCGTCGAGCATCAGCTTCCACAGCATGTTACAGAAGCCGGAAACGGCGCCGACCGGCAGGCCGTCGGATTTGCGGGTCAGCGGCGGCAGCGCGTGATAGGCACGGAAGATGTAGCCGGAGCCGTCGACAAGGAAGAGATGATCGCCTTTTTTCATGCCGGCAGGGATAGCGCGGCGCGGCGGCTTGGTCCATGCCAAAGGCAGCCTCGACTATCGGTTCCGGCAACACCCTGACAGATCGCGGTCGCCCTGCTCACGCCCATGTTACAAAACTGTAATTTTCGTGCCCTTGAATCGCCACGTTCAGAGACCCAAATACACGTCATCGGCAGTTTTCGCCGAGTCCGGAGCAAGGCCCGTCCCCCGCCTATCCCGGACACCTGCGGCAGCCTATCCCCCCTCTCCGGGCTGCCGCATCGTTTCGAGTAGAAGGCCGCCGTGGTTCCCCCTCCACCACGGCGGTCTTTTTTTGCCTCGCAGAGACGTTTGCAGCCCGTGGTCCAATGATCGCGGGCTTTTCGTTTTCCCGTCATGCCTTTACGGTTCCGGTTCTGAATCGAAAGGCTTCACATATGTCCGCAGTTTCCCCCGTCCTCGACCGTCTCGACAAGAATCTCGACCAGAGCCTCGAGCGCCTGTTCGGCTTGCTCAGGATCAAGTCCATCTCCACCGATCCAGCCTATGCCGCCGACTGCCGCAAGGCGGCGGAATGGCTGGTGGCCGAACTCGAGCTGATCGGCTTCGACGCCAGCGTTCGCGACACGCCCGGCCACCCGATGGTGGTTGCGCACCATGACGGCCCGGCCGGTTCGCCGCATGTGCTGTTTTACGGCCATTATGACGTTCAGCCGGTCGACCCGATCGAATTGTGGGAAAGCGATCCGTTCGCGCCTGCTGTCAAGGAGGTCGGGCCGGACCACAAGGTGATCGTCGGTCGGGGGTCGGCCGACGACAAGGGCCAGTTGATGACCTTCGTCGAGGCTTGCCGCGCCTGGAAACAGGTGCATGGCAATCTGCCTTGCCGCATCACCATCCTGTTCGAGGGCGAGGAGGAATCCGGTTCGCCTTCGCTGAAGCCGTTCCTCGAGGCCAATGCCGGCGAACTCAAGGCCGATTTCGCGCTGGTCTGCGATACCGGCATGTGGGATCGCGACACGCCGTCGATCTGCGTCGGATTGCGCGGGCTGGTGGGTGAGGAGATCACGGTGAAGGCCGCCGACCGCGACCTGCATTCGGGTCTCTATGGTGGTGCCGCCGCCAACCCGATCCGCATCCTGGCCAGGGTGCTGGCCGATATCCACGACAAGGACGGCCACATCACCATTCCCGGCTTCTATGACGGCGTCGAGGAAACGCCGTCGCAGATCCTGAAATCATGGGAGACGCTCGGCGAGACTGCCGAGACGTTCCTGGGACCGGTCGGCCTGTCGATCCCGTCGGGCGAAAAGGGCCGCTCCGTGCTGGAATTGACCTGGGCGCGGCCGACGGCCGAGTTCAACGGCATCATCGGCGGCTATACCGGTAAGGGCTTCAAGACGGTGATCGCGGCCGAAGCCTCGGCGAAGGTCTCGTTTCGCCTCGTCCACAAGCAGGACCCGAAAAAAATCCGGGCCGCGTTCCAGAAGTTCGTCAAGGAGCGCATTCCGGCCGACTGTTCCGTCGAATTCCATCCGCATGGCGGCTCGCCGGCAATCCAGCTTTCCTACGACTCGCCCTTCCTGGCCAAGGCCAAGAATGCGCTGTCCGACGAATGGCCGAAGCCGGCGGTTACGACGGGCAGCGGCGGCTCCATTCCGGTTGTCGGCGATTTCCAGACCTATCTCGGCATGGAATCGCTGCTGGTCGGGTTCGGCCTCGACGACGACCGCATCCACTCGCCCAACGAGAAATACGAGCTCAGCTCCTTCCACAAGGGCCAGCGCTCGTGGGCGCGGATTCTCGATGCCTTGACGCGCTGAGCAGCGGAACCCCTGTTTTCCTGTTGATTTTTCAGCCGATCGCGGCGAGGACGGGCCACAAGATAAAGCGCTGCAACATCCCCTGCGGGTCAGGGGGCACTGTAGGGCTCGACCGGAGAAGACAATGGCCGATATCCGTTTCCATAAAAACGACCTGCCCGACCTCTCGCACTACAATGTCGGGGCAGTGGCCATCGACACCGAAACGCTCGGGCTCAATCCGCATCGCGACCGGCTGTGCGTGGTGCAGATTTCGCCCGGCGACGGCAGCGCCGACGTCATCCAGATCGCGCCCGGCCAGAAGAAGGCGCCGAACCTCGTCAGCCTGCTGAGGAACCGCGGCGTAACCAAGCTGTTCCACTACGGCCGCTTCGATCTTGCCGTTCTCTACAATGCGTTCGGCGTCATGCCGGAGCCGGTATTCTGCACCAAGATCGCCTCGCGGCTGACCCGCACCTATACCGACCGCCACGGGCTCAAGGACATCTGCTTCGAGCTTCTCGGCGTCGGGCTGTCCAAGGCGCAGCAATCGTCGGACTGGGCGGCCGAGACGCTGTCGCCCGAACAGCTCGAATATGCGGCTTCCGACGTGCTCTATCTGCACCGGTTGCGCGATGTACTGGCCGGACGGCTGGCGCGCGATGGGCGGACCAAGGAGGCCGATGCCTGCTTCCGCTTCCTGCCGACGCGTGCCAAGCTTGACCTGATGGGCTGGGACGAAGAGGATATCTTCGCCCATAGCTGAGGGCCGTTGGCGCGCTCCGCGGGCCGGTGACCGTTTGGAACCGGATACAGGCCGTCGCGTTCTGTCGGCTCAGTTTGTCGGTGCAATTGGGGATAATGACATGGCGGACAGAAAGCCGATTGCGACCGCGCCGACAGACGGCTCCAAGGTCTCCGTGACCTGGAAGGACAGCGACGGCGTCATCAACGAATCCATCGCGCAATATCGCGACGACGGCTGGTGGGTCTATATCGACAGTCACACGCAAAAGAAGGTCGAGCCGACCAGCTGGCGCCCTGCCGCAAGCGACGACGACGATCAATAAGCGCGCCGCTGGTGAGGCCGGCTGCTTTCGAATAGCCTAAGCTGTTGATGTCGAGGCCGATTCGGGCTTTCCGGTCCGCGGTCGCCCTCTTGCTCGGAGGAAATCGCTATGGGTGTCGAAAGCCTGCTCGTCTTCATCATCATCGGTGCCATCGCCGGCTGGCTCGCCGGTCTCATCGTTTCCGGCTTCGGCTTCGGCCTGATCGGCAACATCATCGTGGGCATCGTCGGTGCGTTCATCGCCGGCTGGCTGTTTCCGCGGATCGGCTTTTCCATCGGCGGCGGCACTCTCGCCGCGATCATCCATGCCACGATCGGCGCCATCATCCTGCTGGTGCTGGTCAAGGTTCTGAAACGAGCCTGAGGCTCGACAACGCAAAGAGCGCGCCATGAAACAGAATACGCTCTATCTCGTCATCGGCGCGCTCGTCGTCGTGGTCATCGCGCTCGGCATCTATGTCTATCGCGAGCAAACCAAACCCAAGGGCGTCGAGCTCAAGATCGACGACAAGGGCATTTCGATCCAGCAGAACTAAGCTATGCGGGGGCGCGACATGGTTGCTTCTGACGCCCCGGAAGACGTCGATCAGCCCCCGATCACCGTGGCGGAATGGGAGAGGCTGAACAGGCCGCCAAGGCGCGAGGCGCTGCTGCGCTATCGTTGGCGGGTGTTTCGCTTTCTGAGGACATCCGCACCGGTCAGCGAATTGCAGGGGCAAGAGCAGGTATTCCGCGATGCGGTCGTCGCCACCGTGGCCTTCAACCGGCCCGAAATGATCGAATGGCAGATCCACCTGGTACGCCGATACCTGGCCGAGCACGAAAGCTACATCGTTTTCGACAACAGCAACAAGGGCGAGGCAAGGGAAGCAATCCGCGATCTCTGCCGTCGCCAGCATGTCCCCTATGTCGCATTGCCGAAGAACAGGCTGGTCGTCAGCAGATCGCACGGTCAAGCGCTCAACTGGATCGTGCGGAATTTCTTGCCCAGGTTCGGGCCGAAGCTGTTCGGCTTCATCGATCATGACATCTTTCCGACTGAACCGTTTTCGATCCGCGCCCGGATGGAGGGCAAAAGCCTCTACGGCAGCGTGCGGCGCGATACGCCGACGCCAGGCGGCTGGTTCCTGTGGCCCGGCTTCTGTTTTTTCGACGGAAGCCTGTTGCGGCGACGACTGGATTTCGCCCCGAGCTACAAGTTTCATATGGATTCCGGCGGTGGCAACTGGCCTGTGCTCTACAGGTCGATCGATCCGGCGCTGATTCGATTCGCTGAAAACAAATCGCTTCGCTTCGGCGCCGGACATGATCAATCCGAGGATTTTTTCATGATTGTCGATGGCTGGCTGCACGTCACGAACGCCTCGAACTGGAGGCGACAGCCGGTCGACAGGGGCGAACACATTGTCGCGCTGTTGCGGCAAGCCGGCGGTCCCGACCAGCCGGATGTGAAGTTCGAGCCCATCTGAACGAGACAGCGAACAGCGTGGCGTCAGTAACCTGCAAAGAGCAGACGCTGGCCTTTTTGGCTGCCCAACCCCAAGGCCGGCATTCGAACACGACTTAACCCGCCCTTAAATCGCCGCATCTACTCTTCAACCCGAACGCCATAGGCATCGGGGACATCAAGCACAGCGCATGGCGAACCGCAGAGACAGTCGCATCGAACCCAGTTTCGAGGGGCCGCCGCAGGCGCGGTCCTCGGCGGGTCTTTCGGTGAACGAGGAGGATCGCGTCGTGCCGAGCAATCGCAAAGCCTCCGCAAAACGCAAGCCGGCCAAAGGGAAATCGTCGCGGGTCAAGCGCGGCAGAAGCCGGCGCGGCCTGTTCGGCGTGCTCGGCCGGCTATTCTACTGGTGCTTCGTGCTCGCCATCTGGGGCGGCATCGCCGTGGCCGGCATCGTCATCTACTACGGTGCCAAGATGCCGGCGGCGACGACCTGGTCGATTCCCGACCGCGCCCCCAACATCAAGATCGTCTCGGCAGATGGCCAATTGCTCGCCAATCGCGGCATGAGCGGCGGCGAGGCGGTCGGCCTGCACGAAATGTCGCCCTATATCCCGGAAGCCGTCATCGCCATCGAAGATCGGCGCTTCTACTCGCATTTCGGCATCGACCCGATCGGGCTTTCCCGCGCGATGGTCACCAATGTGCTTGGCGGGCATTTCTCGCAGGGTGGCTCGACGCTGACCCAGCAATTGGCCAAGAACCTGTTCCTGACACCCGACCGCACGCTGGAGCGCAAGGTGCAGGAAGTGCTGCTGGCGCTATGGCTGGAGCACAAGCACACCAAGGACCAGATCCTCGAAATGTACCTGAACCGGGTCTATTTCGGCTCTGGCGCCTATGGCGTCGAAGCCGCCTCGCGCCGCTATTTCGGCAAGAGCGCGCGCGACGTCACCCTGTCGGAAGCCGCATTGCTTGCCGGCCTGCTGAAGGCGCCGTCGCGGCTGTCCCCGGCACGCGATCCGAAGGCCGCCGAGGAACGCTCGCAGCTGGTGCTTGCCGCCATGCGCGACGAGGGCAAGATCAGCGCCAAGGAACTGACCTCGGCGATGAGCGCGCCGGCAACGCGTGCGCCTTCCTATTGGACCGGCTCGGAGAATTACGTCGCCGATACCATCATGGAGGAACTGCCCGACCTGATCGGCGACGTACGCGGCGATATCGTCATCGACAGCACCGTCGACCTGAACCTGCAGAAGCTCGCCGAGCAATCGATCCGCAGGCTGATCGACGACAGCGGCAAGAAACTCAACGTCAGCCAGGGCGCCCTGGTGTCGATCGACGATTCCGGTGCGGTGCGCGCCATGGTCGGCGGCTACGACTATTCGACCAGCCAGTTCGACCGTGCTTCGGAGGCACGTCGCCAGCCGGGCTCGGCATTCAAGCCGTTCGTCTATATGGCCGCTCTTGAAGCCGGCCGCACGCCCGACAGCATCCGCAACGATGCGCCGATCAAGATCGGCAACTGGACGCCCGACAATTACGGCGGCAAGTATTTCGGCAAGGTGACGCTGGCCACCGCGCTGGCCAAGTCTTTGAATTCGGTGGCAGCGCAGCTGACCATGGAGGTCGGGCCGAACGCGGTTGTCGAGGCGGCGCACCGCATGGGCATCCAGTCCGACCTGACAGCCAACACCTCGATCGCGCTCGGCACTTCGGAAGTGACGCCGCTGGAGTTGACATCGGCCTATGTCCCCTTTGCCAATTGCGGCTACAAGCCCGACATCCATTT
>NZ_RZPW01000026.1:0-7937 GCF_003998455.1 Mesorhizobium sp. M7A.F.Ca.CA.001.08.2.1
CAAGCAGGCATGATGAAGCTTGCCGAGGCGGAGTGGATGGGCTTGCTCGATCGCTCCGGCACGCGGTCGATGCTGCGCGAGGATGGCTCGCTCGAGCTTTACGAAAGCGAAGCCGAATTTCAGGCCGGGCTGCCCGGCTGGGCGGCGCGTAAGCGTTTCGGCATCGGTTTCCGCCACGTCGAGGGCGAGGAACTGGCCGCCTTGCAGCCGGGCCTGTCGCCGCGCTTCATCAAAGGCACGTTCGTGCCGGGATGGAAGACGGTCGCCGACCCGAAACTGCTGGGCAAAGCGGTGTGGACCTATGCGCAGGCCAAGGGCGCTCGCTTTGAGCTGGTCCGGATCAGCCAAGTCGCGGCGGATCAGGATGGAGCGACGCTGACGTTGGCAGACGGCACGACCAGACAGGCCCGGCACCTCGTCGTCGCCGCCGGCGCCTGGTCGCATCTGCTGGCTAAGCAACTCGGCGATCGCATTCCGCTGGAGACCGAGCGCGGCTACAACACCACCTTGCCCACGAGTGCCTTCGACGTGAAGCGGATGCTGATCTTCTCCGGCCATGGTTTCGTCGTCACGCCGCTCGAAACGGGCCTGCGCGTCGGCGGCGCCGTCGAACTCGGCGGCATCGAGCGGCCGCCCAATTATGCCAGGTCGAAGGCGCTGCTGCAGAAGGCACAGAAATTCCTGCCAGGGCTCGATCCCTCGGGCGGGCGCGAATGGATGGGGTTCCGCCCCTCGCTGCCGGATTCAGTGCCCGTCATCGGCGGCGCGCCGGGAAAGCGGTCGGTGGTCTATGCCTTCGGCCATGGCCATCTCGGCCTGACCCAGGCGGCGGCCACCGGACGGTTGATCAGGGATCTTGTCCTGGGGCAGACTCCGCCGATCGATCTGGCCCCCTTCAGTCCGCAACGATTTTGATTTTTTCGGGTTTTTGATTTTCGAGGAGCGTCATGGCCAAGAAATCCTTCTTCTGCATAGACGGCCACACCTGCGGCAATCCTGTGCGGCTGGTCGCCGGCGGCGGCCCGCTGTTGCAGGGCGCGACGATGATGGAGCGGCGTGCGCATTTTCTGGCCGAGTATGACTGGATCCGCACCGGGCTGATGTTCGAGCCGCGCGGCCACGACGTGATGTCCGGTTCGATCCTCTATCCGCCGACGCGCGAGGATTGCGACATCGCCATCCTGTTCATCGAAACCTCCGGCTGCCTGCCGATGTGCGGCCATGGCACGATCGGTACGGTGACGATGGCCATCGAGCACGGACTGATCAAACCAAAGACGCCGGGCGTGCTCAGGCTCGACACGCCGGCCGGGCTGGTCGTCGCCGAATACAAGCAGGTCGGCGACTATGTCGAGGAGGTGCGCATCACCAATGTGCCATCCTTCCTCCATGCCGAGGGGCTGACGGTCGAATGCCCTGGGCTCGGTGAAATCACCGTCGACGTCGCCTATGGCGGCAACTTCTACGCCATCGTCGAACCGCAGGAGAACTATCGCGACATGGCCGATCATTCGGCGGGCGACTTCATCGCCTGGAGCCCGGTGGTGCGGCAGCGGCTCAACGAGAAATATTCCTTCGTGCATCCGGAAAATCCTGGCATCAACCGGCTGTCGCACATGCTGTGGACCGGTGCGCCGACGGTGGATGGGGCGGATGCCCGCAATGCCGTGTTCTACGGCGACAAGGCGATTGACCGCTCGCCCTGCGGCACCGGCACCTCGGCGCGCATGGCGCAGCTTCATGCCAAGGGCAAACTCAAGGCCGGAGACAGCTTCGTGCATGAATCGATCATCGGTTCGCTGTTCAAGGGCAAGGTCGAAAAGGATGTCAGCGTGGCCGGCAAGCCGGCCATCATTCCCTCGATCGGCGGCTGGGCGCGCATGACCGGACTGAACACCATCTTCATCGACGACCGCGACCCGTTCGCGCACGGGTTTGTTGTCAAGTGATGGGAATCCTGACCTTGCGGAAAGCAACGACCTGAAAAATGGATCGTGCCAAAAACGCAAGGATTCCTTTCATCACCTAATTTTGACGGCGATTTCTTCGAAACGGGGCGCATGATGCGGTCGAATCGTCAAAGACATTGCGTTATGCCAATGGTAGGGTCCGCGATAGTCCAGGGGTCGGATGATGGAAAACGGGCAATCGGGCGGCGTGCTTCGAAAACACGCATGACGATTGAAAAATGACGTTGCAATCCGGGCTCGAAACTTTACGACTAGGGGAAATACGAAAAGGAATGCGTCTGCATGGGCGACATTCCAGGGGAGCCATGTACACATGCAGTACTTTGTCCAGCAGCTTATCAACGGGCTGACGCTGGGATCGATCTATGGGCTGATCGCGATCGGCTACACGATGGTCTACGGCATCATCGGTATGATCAATTTCGCCCATGGCGACATCTTCATGGTGGGTGCCTTCACGGCACTGATCGTCTTCCTCGCCCTTGGCGCGCTGTTCTATTCCGTGCCGGTTGTGCTGGCGCTGCTGATCATGATGATCGTGGCGATGCTGCTCACCAGCCTCTACAACTGGACGATCGAAAAGGTGGCCTACCGGCCGCTGCGCGGTTCGTTCCGACTGGCCCCGCTGATCACTGCCATCGGCATGTCGATCGCGCTGTCGAACTTCGTCCAGGTGACGCAGGGTCCCCGCAACAAGCCGATCCCGCCGATGGTCAGCCAGGTTTACAACATCAACGGCATCAGCGTGTCGCTGAAGCAGATCATCATTGTCGTCGTCACGGCGCTGCTGCTGGCGCTGTTCTGGTATCTGGTCAACAAGACCTCGCTTGGACGAGCGCAACGGGCCTGTGAGCAGGACCGCAAGATGGCGGCGCTGCTCGGCATCGATGTCGACCGTACCATCTCGATCACCTTCATCATGGGTGCGGCCCTTGCCGCGGTCGCCGGCACTTTGTTCCTGATGTATTACGGCGTCATTGCCTTCTCGGATGGTTTCACGCCGGGCGTGAAAGCCTTCACGGCGGCGGTGCTGGGCGGCATCGGTTCGCTGCCGGGCGCGGTGGTAGGCGGGCTGATGATCGGCTTCATCGAGAGCATGTGGTCGGCCTATTTCTCGATCGACTACAAGGATGTCGCGGCGTTCTCGATCCTGGCCATCGTGCTGATCTTCCTGCCTTCCGGCATATTGGGCCGGCCAGAAGTCGAAAAGGTCTGAGACCATGGCCGTCACCGTATCTCCGGAGCGCGACACCGTCGCCACCCCCATGCAGCGCGCGTTGCGCGAGGCGCTCTATGCCGCTGCCATATCGTTTGGCCTGTTCGTGCTGTTCATCGGCCTGAAGACCGGCCAGAACATTTCCAATGAACTGGTCCTGACGACACGCTGGGGCCTGCTTGCCGCCGTGGTTATCGCCACGGCTGTCGGGCGCTTCCTCTATGTCGCCTATGGACAGCCCTTCCTGGCCAACCAGAAGATCACCGACGTCGCCACCGGCCTGCTGCCGGCCAGCGTGGCGTCACGCTTCTTCCAGTTGCCGGCCTTCATCGTGGCCTTGGTCGCGGCGGTGGTGTTGTTTGCGGTCAACAGCTCTCTCGTCGGATGGGTGGGAGCGGAGCCGGCGGGCTATCTGCAGTTCCTGCGCGCCTTGTCGGTCATCTATGTGCTGGCCTGCGTGATCTATTATTTCCGCGGCTTCATTCATGCCAACTTCACCAAACTCGGCATTGCGGCGCTGATCCTCTATCCGATCCTGGTGGTGGCGATCCTGTCGCTGATGTCCTGGTCGTTTGTCGGCGGACTGCAAGGCTCGCTGAAATGGGTCGACAATTTCGGCATCCAGATCCTGATCTATGTGATGCTGGCCTGGGGCCTGAACATTGTCGTTGGCCTCGCCGGCCTGCTCGACCTCGGTTATGTGGCCTTCTACGCGGTCGGCGCCTATGCCTATGCGCTGCTCGGCACGCAGTACGGCCTGTCGTTCTGGATCCTTTTGCCGGCCGCCGGCGCCATGGCCGCCTTCTGGGGCGTGCTGCTCGGTTTCCCGGTGCTGCGCCTGCGCGGCGATTACCTGGCGATCGTCACCTTGGCTTTCGGTGAGATCATCCGCCTGGTGCTGATCAACTGGCGGGAGGTCACCAACGGTTCAGCCGGTATTTCCGGCATCCCGAAGGTCACCTTCTTCGGCCTGATGACCTTCAACGTGTCGGACCCCAATTACGTCGCCAAGGTGCTGCATCTGGCGACATCGAGCGCCTACTACAAGATCTTCCTCTATTACCTGATCCTGGCGCTGGCGCTGCTGACGGCCTTCGTCACCATCCGGCTGCGGCGCATGCCGGTCGGCCGTGCCTGGGAAGCGTTGCGCGAGGACGAGATCGCCTGCCGCTCGCTCGGCATCAACACCACCACCACGAAGCTTACGGCCTTTGCCACGGGTGCGATGTTCGGCGGCTTCGCCGGCGCATTCTTCGCCGCACGGCAGGGCTTCGTCAGCCCGGAATCCTTCGTCTTCCTGGAATCGGCCATTATCCTGGCCATCGTGGTTCTCGGTGGCATGGGCTCGCTGGTCGGCATAGCGGTCGCCGCAATGGTGATGATCGGCGGCACCGAGGCGTTGCGCGAACTCGACTTCCTCAAGCAGGTCTTCGGACCGGACTTCACACCGGAACTCTACCGCATGCTGCTGTTCGGCATGGCCATGGTCATCGTCATGCTGTGGAAGCCGCGCGGCTTCGTCGGCAGTCGTGAACCAACCGCCTTCCTGAAGGAGCGAAAGGCCGTCTCAAGCTCCTTCACCAAGGAAGGACACGGCTGATGAATGCGAACCCTGTTCAGAAAGCCGCTTCGGGCATGAACGACGCTATCCTTCAGGTCGATCATCTGTCGATGAAGTTCGGTGGCCTGGTGGCCATCGGGGATCTGTCTTTCGCCGCCAAGCGCGGCGAGATCACCGCGCTGATCGGCCCCAACGGCGCCGGCAAGACCACGGTGTTCAATTGCATCACCGGCTTCTACAAGCCCTCGGAAGGCATGATCACGCTCAACCGGAACGATGGTTCGACCTTCCTGCTCGAGCGGCTGCCCAACCATGAAATCCCGGCGCGCGCCAAGGTGGCGCGCACCTTCCAGAACATCCGCCTGTTCTCCGGCATGACCCTGCTGGAGAACCTGCTGGTCGCCCAGCACAACAAACTGATGAAGGCATCGGGCTACACGGTGCTTGGCCTGTTCGGCTTCAGTGGCTATCGCAAGGCCTCGGCCGAATCGGTGGAGCTCGCCAAGCATTGGCTGGAAAAGGCCGATCTTGTCGACCGTGCCGACGACCCGGCCGGCGACCTGCCCTATGGCGCGCAGCGCCGTCTCGAGATCGCTCGCGCCATGTGCACGGGACCCGAGCTTCTGTGCCTCGACGAGCCGGCGGCCGGCCTCAATCCGAAGGAATCGGCGGCGCTCAATGAGCTGCTGATCGACATCAAGAACACATCCGGCGCCTCGATCCTGTTGATCGAGCACGACATGTCGGTGGTCATGCAGATCTCCGACCATGTCGTGGTGCTGGAGTATGGCCGCAAGATCTCCGACGGCAGTCCGCAGTCGGTGCGCACCGATCCGCGCGTCATCGCCGCCTATCTCGGCGTCGACGACGAGGAAGTCGAAGCGGTCCTTACCGAAGTCGGCGACGAAGATGTCATCGAACAGCTCGATACGGGGCCGGATGCCGCGCACGGTCCGGGAACATCGTCGTCCTATCTCGCCGGGCCGGTGACCGACACGGTCGGCCATAGTTCGGGCGAGCGGGTTACGGTGGCCAAGGGAGCGTCAAAGGCCGGTCAGGTCGACGCCAGGTCGCTCGCCGCGGCAAACAAGGCAGCCTCGCAGGCAGCCGTGCCGCCGGCGAAGGCAAAGCCTGCTCCGAAAGCGACGTCGAAGGCGGCAACCGGCACGGCGGCGAAGTCGACCGCATCCGCCAAGCCTGCGGCGAAGACTGGAGAGATCTCCAACCGGCTGGCTGCGCCTCGCGGCGGCAAGGCCGACAATTTGACCCGCATAAAGGGCATCGGTACGGTCAACGAGAAGAAGCTCAACGATCACGGCATCTTCCACTTCGACCAGATCGGCGCCTGGAAAAAGGCCGACGTCGAGGCCGCCGAAGCCTATCTTGCTTTTGACGGACGTATCGCGCGCGAGGAATGGGTCAAACAGGCCAGGCTGCTCGGCCAGGGCAGGGACACGGAATTTTCGCGCCGCGTGGATGCGGGCAAGGTGGCGACGAGCCATGCTTCCGCAAAGACTGCAAAGGCAGCCTCCGGAAAGACCGCGAGCAAGACCGCTGCCAAGCCCGTGGCGGGCAAGCGTGGAGGGGGCAAGTGATGGCCGCGACAACGCTGCTCGATATCAAGGGCGTGCAGACCTATTACGGCAACATCCGGGCGCTGAACGGCGTCGATGTCACCGTCAAGCAGGGTGAGATCGTGGCGCTGATCGGTGCCAATGGCGCCGGCAAGTCGACGCTGATGATGACTATTTTCGGTGCGCCGCGGGCTCGCGCCGGGACTATCACCTTTGCCGGCACCGACATAACCCAGATGCCGACGCACGAGATCGCGCGCATGCGCATTGCCCAATCGCCCGAGGGCCGGCGGATCTTTCCGCGCATGACGGTGATGGAAAACCTGCAGATGGGCGCCAGCCTCGACAACCTCAAGCACTATGACGAGGACGTCGAGAAGGTGTTCACGCTGTTCCCGCGTTTGAAGGAGCGCATCACCCAGCGCGGTGGCACGCTGTCGGGCGGTGAGCAGCAGATGCTGTCGATCGGACGCGCGCTGATGGCACGGCCGAAGCTGCTTTTGCTCGACGAGCCGTCGTTGGGTCTCGCGCCGCTGATCGTCAAACAGATCTTCGACGCCATCCGCGAACTGAACCGCACCCAGGGGCTGACCGTGTTCCTGGTCGAGCAGAACGCCTTCGGCGCGCTCAAGCTCGCCACGCGCGGCTACGTCATGGTCAACGGCAATGTGACGATGAGCGGCACCGGCAAGGAACTGCTCGCCAATCCGGAAGTGCGCGCCGCCTATCTCGAGGGCGGACACCACTGAGTTCGAAGCGGAATGCGTGCACCGCTATTCCGCTCCAGATTGTTTGTTTGTCGCATGATCTTTGTCCGGAAAGTCCGCAACTTTTCGGGATCATGCTAGGGAGACTTCACCATGCAGGGCATTCTTTACGAGGAACCCTCGATCTGGCAGTTCTTCTTCGTCACCTGTCTGCTCGGCGGCTGGGCGGCGTGGATGACGGGCAAGGCCAGTGCCCAGACGTGGCGCAGCTTCATCCAGCTGTTCGCCTATGTGCTGGGCCTCGGCATCGCGATCCGCTTCATCCATCACGCGCTGTTCGGCGGCACCATGTTCTCGCTGCATTATTATGTCGTCGACACCATCGTGCTGATGATCCTCGGCTTCGTCGGCTATCAATACACGCGCACCAACCAGATGGTGACACAGTATAATTGGCTCTACGAAAGAGCTTCACTCTTGAGCTGGAAACCGAAAGGTTGACGTTCATCATTAACGCCGCCTCGAAATTGAATCGGCGTGACAAGTGCCTGAAAATCGGCAAACTATGCTTTCTGCGATAAGGGTGGGCATCGCATGAAAGCTTCATCCACGCCCACTCCGTTAATGGGAGCGTTTAAATGAAAAAGTCACTTTTGTCCGCCGTCGCCCTGACCGCGCTTGTCGCGTTCGGCGGCAGCGCGTGGGCTGACGTAATGATGGGCGTCGCGGGCCCGATCACCGGTCCGAACGCCGCCTTCGGCGCGCAGCTGCAGAAGGGGGCGGAAGCTGCTGTCGCCGACATCAATGCCAAGGGCGGCATCAACGGCGAGCAGATCAAGCTCGAAGTCGGCGACGAACTTGTTGGCGACCGAGATACCCTGCTTCGGATCGGAGACGTCGTCGCCGACT
>NZ_RZPW01000026.1:7946-19427 GCF_003998455.1 Mesorhizobium sp. M7A.F.Ca.CA.001.08.2.1
GAAGTCGGCGACGACGACTCCGATCCGAAGCAGGGTATCTCGGTCGCCAACAAGTTCGTCGGCGACGGCGTCAAGTTCGTGGTCGGCCACTTCAACTCCGGCGTCTCTATCCCGGCATCTGAAGTCTATGCGGAAAACGGCATCGTCGAAGTGACGCCGGCCGCGACCAACCCGCAATTCACCGAGCGCGGTCTGTGGAACGTGTTCCGCACCTGCGGACGCGACGACCAGCAGGGCAGCATTGCCGGCGCGTATCTCGCCGCCAACTTCAAGGACGCCAAGATCGCTGTCGTTCACGACAAGACCACCTACGGTCAGGGCCTTGCCGACGAAACCAAGAAGGCGATGAACGCCAAGGGCGTGACGGAAGTCATGTATGAAGGCATCAATGTCGGCGACAAGGACTTCTCGGCGCTGATCGCCAAGATGAAGGAAGCCGGCGTTTCCATCATCTATTGGGGCGGCCTGCACACCGAAGCCGGCCTGATCATCCGTCAGGCGGCCGACCAGGGCCTCAAGGCGACGCTGGTTTCCGGCGATGGCATCGTGTCGAACGAACTGGCTTCGATCGCTGGCGACGCAGTTGCGGGCACGCTCAACACGTTCGGCCCGGATCCGCGCCTGATCCCCGCCAACAAGGAACTCGTCGAGAAGTTCCGCGCGCAGGGTTTCGAGCCGGAAGCCTACACGCTCTACTCCTACGCCGCCGTGCAGGCGATCGCGGAAGCAGCGACCGCTGCCAAGTCGAACGACCCGCAGGCAGTTGCCAAGGCGCTGCATGAAAACGGCCCCTTCAAGACCGTTCTCGGCGACCTGTCCTATGACGCCAAGGGCGACCCGACGCTGCCCGGCTACGTCATGTACGAATGGAAGAAGGGCGACGACGGCAAGTACACCTACGTCCAGAAGATGTAAGCTCGTCAGTCTCCTGACCATTTACGGATGCCCGGCGCCTCGCGCCGGGCATTTTCTTTTGCCATCGTCATGTTCAGGGGCGGCCGATGGAGCCGATGCTTAGCCGGGGAATGATCGTGCATTAACCGGAAAGCCGGCTCTTTTTTGGCTGTTCGGAGGAATGGGAAGGGTCCTTGGCGCAATGTTTTTATTTCAATCGGTTTAAGTGCGCGTCAATTTCGTTTGCACTGCAGCATTTTCACGCTAATCATTGCGCCGATTTCTCTTCCTTCCGTCGCTGGAGCCCAGTCCTTGGCCATCACGAAGATCCTCGTCGCCAACCGGTCCGAAATCGCCATTCGCGTCTTCCGCGCGGCCAACGAACTCGGACTCAAAACCGTGGCGATCTGGGCGGAGGAAGACAAATACTCCCTGCATCGCTTCAAGGCCGACGAGAGCTACCAGGTCGGACGCGGGCCGCATCTGACCAGGGACATGGGGCCGATCGAAAGCTATCTGTCGATCGAGGAGGTGATCCGCGTCGCCAGGCTGTCGGGTGCCGATGCTATCCATCCCGGCTACGGATTGTTGTCGGAAAGCCCCGAATTCGCCGACGCCTGTGCCGAAGCCGGCATTACCTTCATCGGGCCGAGGCCGGACACAATGCGGCGGCTCGGCAACAAGGTCGCGGCGCGCAATCTCGCCATCGAGGTCGGCGTGCCGGTGATCCCCGCCACCGATCCGTTGCCGGATGACATGGAGACGGTCAAGGCACTGGCCAAGGAAATCGGCTATCCGGTGATGCTGAAGGCATCATGGGGCGGCGGCGGCCGCGGCATGCGGGCCATCCGCGCCGAAGCCGACCTTGCCCGCGAAGTCACCGAAGGCAAGCGCGAGGCGAAAGCCGCCTTCGGCAAGGACGAGGTCTATCTCGAAAAGCTGATCGAACGCGCCCGTCATGTCGAGGTGCAGGTGCTGGGCGATACCCATGGCAATGCCGTGCACCTGTTCGAGCGCGACTGTTCGATCCAGCGCCGCAACCAGAAGGTCGTCGAGCGGGCGCCGGCGCCCTATCTCGAAATGTCGCAGCGCGAGGAGCTTTGCGGCCATGCGCTCAAGATCGCCCGCGAAACCAGCTATATCGGCGCCGGCACGGTCGAGTTCCTGCAGGATGCCGACACCGGCAAATTCTATTTCATCGAGGTCAACCCGCGCATCCAGGTCGAGCACACCGTCACCGAGCAGGTGACCGGCATCGATATCGTCAAGGCGCAGATCCATATCCTCGACGGCTTTGCCATCGGCACACCGGAATCAGGCGTGCCGGCGCAGAAGGACATAAGGCTGAACGGCCACGCGCTGCAGTGCCGTATCACCACGGAAGATCCCGAGCACAATTTCATCCCGGATTACGGCCGCATCACCGCCTATCGCGGCGCGACGGGCTTCGGCATCCGCCTCGATGGCGGCACCGCTTATTCGGGCGCGGTCATCACCCGCTTCTACGATCCGCTGCTGGAGAAGGTGACGGCGTGGGCGCCGACGCCGGCCGAGACGATCGCCCGCATGAATCGGGCGCTGCGCGAGTTCCGCATCCGCGGCGTCGCCACCAATTTGACCTTCCTCGAAGCGATCATCAACCATCCGAGCTTCGCCGACAATTCCTACACGACCAAGTTCATCGACACGACGCCGGAACTGTTCCAGCAGGTCAAGCGCCAGGACCGCGCCACCAAGCTCATCAACTATCTCGCCGACGTCAGCGTCAACGGCCATCCCGAGACGCGCGGCCGGCCGCAGCCGAAGGCCGACGCCGCGGCACCCGTGGTGCCTTACCTCAACGGCAATGTGCCCGGCGGCAGCAAGCAGAAGCTGGATGTGCTGGGCCCGCAGAAGTTCGCCGCCTGGATGCGCGATCAGAAGGAGGTTCTGGTCACCGACACGACGATGCGTGATGGCCATCAATCGCTGCTGGCGACGCGCATGCGCACGCATGACATTGCCGGCATCGCCGGTACCTATGCGCGTGCCTTGCCGCAGCTTCTATCGCTGGAATGCTGGGGTGGCGCCACCTTCGACGTCGCCATGCGCTTCCTCACCGAGGATCCGTGGGAGCGGCTGTCGCTGGTGCGCGAGGCGGCGCCCAATCTGCTGTTGCAGATGCTGCTGCGCGGTGCCAATGGCGTCGGCTACACCAACTATCCCGACAATGTCGTGCAGCATTTCGTCAAGCAGGCAGCAAGCGGTGGCATCGACCTGTTCCGGGTCTTCGATTGCCTGAACTGGGTCGACAACATGCGCGTCGCCATGGATGCGGTCGGCGCCGAGGGCAAGCTGATCGAAGCGGCGATCTGCTACACCGGCGATATCCTCGATCCGGCTCGGGCGAAATACGACCTCAAATACTATGTCGGCCTAGCCAGGGAATTGCAGGCGGCCGGCGCCCACATCATCGCCGTCAAGGACATGGCCGGTCTGCTGAAGCCTTCCGCAGCACGCGTGCTGTTCAAGGCGCTGCGCGAGGCGACCGACCTGCCGATCCATTTCCACACCCACGACACGTCGGGCCTGTCGGCGGCGACGGTGCTGGCGGCGGTGGAAAGCGGCGTCGACGCCATAGACGCGGCGATGGATGCCTTCTCCGGCAACACCTCGCAGCCATGCCTTGGCTCACTCGTCGAGGCGCTGAAGGGCACCGAACGCGACCCCGGTCTCGACCCGCAATGGATCAGGAAGATCTCGTTCTACTGGGAAGCGGTGCGCAACCAGTACGCCGCCTTCGAAAGCGATCTCAAAGGGCCGGCCTCGGAAGTCTATCTGCACGAGATGCCGGGCGGGCAGTTCACCAATCTGAAGGAACAGGCTCGCTCGCTCGGATTGGAGACGCGCTGGCACGAGGTGGCGCAGACCTATCACGACGTCAATCTGATGTTCGGCGACATCGTCAAGGTGACGCCGTCGTCCAAGGTCGTCGGCGACATGGCATTGATGATGGTCAGCCAGGACCTGACCGTTGCCGATGTCGAAAATCCCGACAGGGATATCGCCTTCCCGGATTCGGTCGTCTCGATGCTGCGCGGCGATCTCGGCCAGTCGCCAGGCGGGTGGCCGGCGGCGCTGCAGAGGAAGGCGCTCAAGGGCGACAAGCCGATCACGGTGCGGCCCGGCTCGCTGCTCAAGCCAGCCGACCTCAAGGCCAACCGCAAGGAAATCGAGGAGAAGCTCGAGCGCAAGCTGTCGGAGTTCGAATTCGCCTCGTGGCTGATGTATCCGAAGGTGTTCACGGATTTCGCCGGCGCACAGGAAACCTATGGGCCGGTCAGCGTGCTGCCGACGCCGACCTATTTCTACGGCATGAAGCCGGAAGACGAGATTTTCGTCGACATCGAGAAGGGCAAGACGCTGGTGGTGCGGTGCCTTGCCATCGGCGATGTCGACGAGAAGGGCATGGTCACCGTGTTCTTCGAGCTCAACGGCCAGCCGCGCCGTGTCAAGGTGCCCGACCGGGCGCATGGCGCGTCCGCCGCCAAGGCCCGCCGCAAGGCCGAACCCGGCAACGAGGCGCATGTCGGCGCACCGATGCCGGGCGTCGTTTCTGCGCTTTCGGTGGCTGCCGGCCAGGCTGTGAAGGCCGGTGACGTGCTGCTTTCCATCGAAGCGATGAAGATGGAGACGGCGCTGCATGCCGAGCGCGACGGCACGGTCGCCGAGGTGCTGGTCAAGGCAGGCGACCAGATCGATGCCAAGGATCTGCTGATCGCTTTCAGCTAATTGATACCTTCCTGGGGATCGCTGTCCGCATCGTGGCGGCAGCGTCAGTTCGATCATCGATAACAGCTTGACCCGCCGCCGCCGGTCGGGCATCGAGCCCGCTCAATTCGCCGCTGCATGCATCCCGAGTCGCGGCGCAGAAACGATGTGGAGAAAAATAGGGCCGACGATATCACCGATCCCAGCCAGACTGTTGCCGGCGGGCAGGTGCGTGCCTTCATCGAGCGCATAGAGCGGCTCGAGGAAGAGAAGAAGACCATTTCCGACGACATCAAGGAAGTGTTCGCCGAGGCCAAGGGCACAGGCTTCGACACCAAGGCGATGCGCACGATCATCCGGCTGCGCAAGAAGGACCAGGCCGAGCGTCAGGAAGAGGAAACCATCCTCGATCTGTATAAGGCCGCACTCGGCATGGTGTAGAGACCGTCTGGAAATTCTAATCCGGCGGCCATCTGGTGGCGTTTTCTGCGCTTCCCTAGTTCTACTGCAATGCAGTAGAACTGAGCTCACGTACTTTAAGTACGCTCCGCTCCGGTTCTCGAAACCACCACCATCTGACTCGCCGGAGCGAATTTCGAAACAGTCTCCGGCCGAGCATGATGCCGGAGCGAGCATCGAGCCATGAGCGAATTCGACTTCGGCGCCCGCCGCGCCTCTGAATTCCGCCAGCGCGGCTTCTGGACGCTGTTCGCCGAGCGGCATCCGGGAGAAAGGGCTCTGATGGCGAGGCGCGGACCCTGGTTCTGGCAGCGCGGGCTGCCCGATTTCGCCTTGGTCCTTTCCATGTATGTCGCGCCGGCGCAGAGCCAGGTCGGCGTCTTCTTCGGCCGCAACGAGAAGTTCGGCGCCACGCAAGCGTGGTCGCGGTTGAAACCGTTCCAGCCTGATATCGAAGCCAGGCTGAAGCTCAAGCCGGAACAGAGTTGCGAGGATCTCGGCATCAATTCGATGTGGCGGGTGAACTGCTATGCCGAGGACAACTGGCCAGCCATGGCCGACTGGCTGGTGACCGAATGTTCGCGCTTCGAGCGCGCGGTAACCGAAGTCCTGAGGCAGGGATAGACATCCGGTGTTGCCAGAGGGTATCGGCTCCTTTTTCCGCTCACGCTGGCAAGGCCAGGTGCCGCTCGACCGGCTGTTCTGGCGCGACCTTGTTCTTGTCGGCACGGCGCTCAACGTCGCATCTCTGGTGGCCGCGATCGTCCTGCTCGGACTGAAGCTGCCGCTGGCGCTGGTTCTGGCGGTGCATTTCGCACCGGTGCCCTACAACCTCTTTCTGACCTTTTCCGTATGGCGAACCACGGAAAAGGCCGGTGGCGCCAAGGCCTCACTGATGACGCTCGGCGCCACATTATGGCTGATCCTGACGGTCGTGGTCTGAGAGCGGACACGGGCGCCCACCGCGTTCGCCGGGTTCGGCCGGGGGGCAATGAAAAGGGCGGCCGCAGCCGCCCTTTTCCTTCATTCAATCGAATTTCGGTTCAGGCCGCCGGCTCGAATTTCAGCGCCACGCCGTTGATGCAATAGCGCAGGCCGGTCGGCGGCGGGCCGTCCTCGAAAACATGGCCGAGATGGCTGCCGCAGCGGGCGCAATGGCATTCGGTGCGAACCATGCCGTAGCTGCGGTCGACGGTGTTTTCGACCGAACCCGGCACCGGGTCGTTGAAGCTCGGCCAGCCGGTGCCGCTCTCGAACTTCAACTTGGATTCAAACAAAGGCTGGTCGCAGCCGACGCAGGAAAAGGTGCCGGCGCGCTTCTCGTAGAGCAAAGCGCAGCTTCCCGGCCGCTCGGTGCCGTGGCCGCGCATGACGGCATACTGCTCCGGCGTCAGCCGGGCGCGCCATTCGGCGTCGGTGCGGGTTACAGGGTAGGTGTGGGTGTCCATGTGATCTCCTCAGCCTTGCCGGCTCGCCACTACAGCGCCGCGCGCCCATCGGACGCGCAAAGGGACGCTGTAGTACTTTGGTTTTGCGCATAATCCTTTCCGAACCGGAGGTTCGGGATCATGCGCGGATTGCAACCTCATATTCGCACCAAGATAGGCATTTGTTACGCGATTTGCCCGCATTTTCGATCGTGATCTTTATGCGATCGCCCTGAGATAGCGATCGACCGAAGCAGCCAAGGCCGCTTTTGCGCCCCCGATGACACTCTGGTTCCACCATGCACCATAGATATGGTCGAACGCGAATGGCTCCAGTGCCGCCGCGATGCGGCGCACAGCCGCTGCATTGAGCGGAATGTAGTTCGGATAGCTGTACATGAAGCTGACATGGCGGCGCGTCGGCGTCACCTGCAAGATATCGCCGGCCAGCAAGACGTCGCCGACATCGCGTTTCCAGTGCAGCACCTGACCGCCGGCAAAGTGGCCGCCGCAGCGGATGAGCGTCAGCGAAGGGTTTATGGCCAGCGTCTCGCCTTCCCAACTGACGATCGCCTTGTGCGGTCGCATGATCCATTGGCGGTCGTCGGCATGGAGATAAATCGGCACGCCGCCAAACGCCTCGCTCCAACTGGCCATCACCGAATAATAGTGGCAGTGCGAGATGGCGATCGCCGCCAGGCCACCGCGGCGGTTGATCTCGGCCACCGCCTCGTCGCTGACCATCGAAACGCAGTCCCACAGCACGTTGCCGTGTGGCGTCTGCGCCAGCAGCGCCCGTTGGCCGATGGCGAAGCGCGGCTCGATGCCGAAGGCGAGAACGCCGGCATCGTCCTTCATCACAAGCCGGTGCCCTTCGGCAAGTTCCTCCGGCGTGATCCACGCTTGGCCCTCCCAGCGCACATATTGGCGCTCGTCCTCGCAGATCGGGCAATGTTCTGGCGGCGTCTCTGTCGCCGCGAACTGGACGCCGCATTGCAGGCAGAGGAAGCAGGTCATCGGATCTCCTGTCGGTCTTTCAGTGCTTTCTTGAAAGCTGCTTGGTCGCGCCCTCCAGCCCGGCCAGCGTCAGCGGGAACATGCGGCCGCCGAAGATGTCGCGGATCATCGCAATCGAATGGGTGTAGCCCCAGTTCTTGGGGTCTTCGGGGTTCAGCCATACCGCGTTCGGCCATTGCTGCAGCAGACGGCCGAGCCAGACGCTGCCTGCCTCCGGATTCCAGTGCTCGACCGAACCGCCGGGGTGAGCGATCTCGTAAGGGCTCATCGAGGCGTCGCCGACGACGATCACCTTGTAGTCCGGACCGTATTTGTGAAGCAGGTCGAAGGTCGGAATCACCTCGGCATGCCTGCGGCGATTGTCCTTCCACACGCCCTCATAGAGGCAGTTGTGGAAATAGAAATATTCGAGCTGGCGGAATTCGGCGCGGGCGGCCGAGAATAGCTCCTCGACGCCTTTGATGTGGTCGTCCATCGAACCGCCGACATCGAAGAACATCAAAAGCTTCACCGCGTTGCGCCGCTCTGGCCGCGTCTGCACGTCGAGATAGCCGTGTTCGGCCGTGGCGTGGATGGTTCCGGGCAGGTCGAACTCTTCCTCGGCACCCTCGCGCACCCAGCGGCGCAGGCGTTTCAGCGCGATCTTGATGTTGCGGGTGCCGAGTTCGACGGCATCGTCGAAATTCCTGAACTCGCGCTTGTCCCAGACCTTAACCGCGCGGCGGTTGCGGCTTTCATGCTGGCCGATGCGCACGCCTTCGGGATTGTAGCCATAGGCGCCGAAAGGCGAGGTGCCGCCGGTGCCGATCCATTTCGAGCCGCCCTGGTGACGGCCTTTTTGCTCCTGCAGCCGCTGTTTCAATGTCTCCATCAGTTTCTCGAAACCGCCGAGCGCTTCAACCAGTTTTTTCTCCTCGTCGGTCAGGTGCTTTTCGGCGAGGCGGCGCAACCATTCCTCGGGGATGTTGGCGATATCGACTGCATCCGGTCCGCCCAGCGCTTCAATGCCCTTGAAGACATGCGCGAACACCTGGTCGAAGCGGTCGATGTGGCGCTCGTCCTTCACCAGGGCGGCGCGGGCGAGGTAATAAAAACCTTCGACGTCGTAGTCGACCAGCCCAGCTTCCAGACCCTCCAGCAGCGACAGATATTCCCTGAGCGAGACGGGAACGCGTGCAGCCTTCAGTTCAAGGAAGAAGGGGATGAACATGGCCGGTTACAGCAAATCATACTCGATGAAGCCCGTGCGGCGGGCGACGTGGTCGTAAAGCTTGCGCGCGGTGGCGTTGGTCTCGTGCGTCATCCAGTAGACATTCTTGACGCCGATCTTTGCCGCCTCTTCCTTCACTGCGTTGATAAGGGCGGCGCCGATCCCCTTGCCGCGCACATTCGGGTCGGCGAACAAATCCTGCAGATAGCAGTTGTTTTTCTCCGACCAGCCGGAGCGGTGGTACAGGTAGTGCGTGAGACCGACCGCCTTGCTGTCCAGTGTGGCGATGAAGCCTTTTGGCTCGAATTCGCCCGGAGTGAACAGCCGCTTCCAGGTGACGGCGTAGACCTCTTCCGGCAGCTTCGTCTCATAGAAGGTGAGATAGTCGGTCCACAGGCGCCGCCAATCGGCGTGGTCGGACTGCGCGAGCGGGCGGACGATTATCTCGGACATTTCGTTCCCTCTGAAGTCTGGAACCCGATCCATACCAATAGAATCGGGATCAGGAACACCCTTGCCTATTCGGCAGGCGAACTATATTCGCGAAAAGCGGTCGCGAGCATGTGCAGCGCCTCCCGCGCCCGCGGCGGCAGAGCGTGCGACTGCAAAACGATCTCGGAGGGGGGAATTGGTGGCAGGCCGAGTTTGCGGCCCACCTCGATCAAGCCCGGGGGCACAACCCGGTAAGCGAGGGCGGAAAGGGCAAAGCCCGCCGATACCGCGATGTTGACGGCAGCGCCGCCGCCGCCGACGAAAGCCTCATTCCAGGCGATGCCTGCCCGGTCCAGCGCCTCGACCGCTCTCATACGGTCCGGGCAATTGCATCTGGTGCTTAAAAGAGCCAGGCGCAGGGGCGTGCCTGGTCGCCATTCGAAGCCAGGTGCCGCGAACCAGCCATAGTGGGTGCGCGACAAAGCTTCACCGCGTCGACTGTCATCTTCCTGGTGCACAATCACCGCATCGAGTTCGCCGCGATCGAAAGCTTCTTCCAGCATGGAGCTGGTATCGATCCGTATGTTGAGCGCGAGCGACGGATCGTGGGCATGAAGCTGGGCGATCAGCGTGGAAAGCTCAGGCCCCGCGACATGATCGACGAAGCCGAGCGCAAGCCGACATGGCGCCGCGGAAAATTCCGCGACGGCGCGTTCATGGGCGGCAAGGAATTCGCGGGCCACGGGCAGGAAGACAGCCCCCCTTTCCGACAGTGCCACGCGGCGCGGGGTTCGTTCGATCAAACGTGCGCCGAGCTTTTCCTCGAGCCGCCGCAACTTGACGCTGATCGTCGCCTGGGTGCTGCCAAGTGCTGCAGCCGCCCGGGTGAAGCTCTGCAGGTCGGCCACCATGACGAAAGTGCGCACGGCATCGACATCGAGACTGGCCATCTCCGGCATTCCATTTTGTTATCTCTGAAATAGAAATGCATAGTCTTTTTTCATGGTCAAGCCTCGTCTATGTCATCTCGACCGCAGTTTGAAGAGCCAGCCCGGTTCCAGAATGCTTCGACAGAAAGTGATCGACATGACGTTTCAAATCGACCGAAACACCGTTGCGCTTGCCGGGGCCTGCCTTGCCTCGCTGCTGTTCGGCCTCGAAATCTCCAGCGTCCCGGTGATCCTTCCGAAACTGGAAAGCGTGCTCGCCGCCGACTTCAAGGATCTGCAATGGATCATGAACGCCTACACCATTGCCTGCACCACGGTGCTGATGGCGACAGGAACGCTGGCCGACCGCTTCGGCCGCAAACGGGTGATGGTGATCGCCACCATCGCCTTCGGCCTGGCCTCACTGCTGTGCGGCCTCGCGCCGAGCGCTTCGCTCCTCATCATTGCACGCTTCCTGCAAGGCCTGGCGGGAGGGGCGATGTTCACTTGCAGCGTGGCCGTCTTGTCCCACCAGTTTCAGGACGGCAGCGAACGCGGCAAGGCTTTTGTGGCCTGGAGCGTCGTCTCGGGGATCGGGCTTGGCTTTGGTCCCGCCATCGGTGGATTGATCGTCGCGTTCTCGAGCTGGCAGTGGGTGTTCCTCATCCATGTGCCGCTTGCCATCCTTGCGCTGGTCTTCATCGGTGCCGGTGTCACCGAATCACGCGACCACAATGCCCAGAAGCTTGACCGTGCCGGTATCCTGACGCTCTCGTTCGCGGTGTTCGGCTTCTCCTATCTGATCACGCAAGGGGCCGATCTCGGCTCTGGCGCCCGCATCGGCGTGGCAAGTGCTGCCGTGCTGGCCTTCGCCGCGTTCCTCGTTGCCGAGAAGATCAGCCCCTACCCGATGTTCGATTTCTCGGTGTTCCGGATCCGTCAATTTTCGGGAGCGATCATGGGCGGCATCGGCATGAATTTCAGCTATTGGCCGTTCATCATCTATCTGCCGATCTATTTTTCGGGTGTGCTCGGCTACGACAGCACCACGACCGGCCTGCTGCTGCTCGTCTACACGCTTCCCTTGATGCTGATGTCCTCGACCGCCGAGCGCCTGCGCGCCCGCTATCAGGCGCGGGTGGCGATCCCGCTCGGGTTGCTGACATTGGGGGTCGGCTTTATCGCCATGAGGATAGGTTCGAGCCTTGAGGGAGCCAGCTGGCTGACCATGCTGCCCGGTACGCTGATCGCCGGTATCGGTATCGGCCTCACCAACTCACCGACCACCAACACCACGACGGGTTCGGTGTCGCCGGATCGCGCCGGCATGGCTTCGGGCATCGATATCAGCGCGCGGCTGATC
>NZ_RZPW01000270.1:0-7485 GCF_003998455.1 Mesorhizobium sp. M7A.F.Ca.CA.001.08.2.1
CTATCGAAGCGTTGCGATCGACCCCGCGTACCATGCGGTCGCCTGGAACATGGGCGAGGCCTGCCTGGCGGATCGCGGCGGGCGAGAGAGCGGTGAGATTCTGGCCCTTCAGCCAAGCCCCGCCATGGCTTGCCGGCCGCAGGCCCGAAAGCACTTCCGCCAGCTCCGTCTGTCCATTGCCGGCCACACCCGCGATCCCCACCACCTCGCCGGAGCGGACCGTGAAACTGGCATCGCGAAGGGCCGGCAGCAGGCGATCGTCGCGCGCCCACAGATCCTTGACTTGGAGCACTACGTCCCCGTGCAGCGAAGCGCGCGGCCGGCGGTCGAAGCTGACTTCGCGGCCGACCATCATGTGCACCAACTGGTCCTTGCTGAGCTCGGCCGTCGGCCGGGTCGCCACCTTCCTGCCGTTGCGCAGCACCGTCACCGTGTCGGACACTTCCATCACTTCTTCCAGGTGATGCGAAATGAAGATCACCGTCATGCCCTCGGCCACGAAGCTGCGCAGCGTCTGGAACAGTTCGCGGCTTTCCTGCGGCGTCAGCACCGCGGTCGGTTCGTCGAGAATGATGGTGCGCGCGCCGCGCACCAGGACCTTCAGGATTTCGATGCGTTGCTCTATGCCGACCGAGAGCAGCCCGACGCGCTCGGTCGGATCGACCTGCAGGCCGAAGCGCTTCGACAGGTCGCGCGTTCGCGCCACCTGCGCAGCGTGGTCGATAAGTCCATGGCGACGGATTTCCATGCCGAGAAAGACGTTGTCGGCAACCGAGAGCGAGGGAACCAGCTTGAAATGCTGGTGAACCATGCCGAGGCCGGCCTTTATCGCCACGGACGGGTCGGCGATCACGATCTCTTCACCGTTCAGCCGGATCGAGCCTTCGTCCGGCTGCAAGAGGCCGAGCAGGATGTTCATCAGCGTCGTCTTGCCGGCACCGTTCTCGCCGATGATGGCGTGGATCTCGCCGCGGCGGACCGCAAGATCGATGCCGTCATTGGCGACGAATGCGCCAAAACGCTTGGTGATGCCAGTCAACTCGACGGCCATCGCGGCATTGCTGTGGAGGGTCGGCGACCCCGGCGTGTTCGACAACATGGCTCTCGCAGATTGGACACTGATCCGCCGCGGCAAGCCGCGGCGGATCAGTCTAGCGCTTTCTTGGGAGGGAGGCGCTGGTGTTGGCTTATTTCGCCTTGGCGATCACGATCTTGCCGTCGACGATGCCCTTTTTGATCTCGTCGAGCTTGGCGGTCATCTCTGCCGGGATCTTGGCGGCGATGTCATCGCAGACCTTGACCTCGACACCGCCCGAGGCGAGGTCGAAAGTGCGGGTGCCGGCGGTGATCTTGCGGCCCTCGACCTCGTCCTTGATCAACGTATAGACGGCGATGTCGCCGCGCTTCAGCATGCTGGCGAGCACATTTCCGGGGGCCGAGCCGCACATGTCGATGTCGACGCCGATCGAATATTTGTCGACCGCGGCACTTGCCTGCATCACGCCTTCACCCGTCGGGCCGGCGACGTTGTAGACAATGTCGGAGCCTTGGCCGTAAAGCGCCTGGGCAAGTTCGCTTCCCTTGGCCGGGTCGTCGAAGGTTCCGGCGAAGACGGAGTTCACCTTGACGTCGGGCGCGGCATATTTGGCGCCTTGCTCGTAGCCGCCCAGGAAGTTGCGGATCACCGGGATATCGCGGCCGCCGACAAAGCCGATGGCCTTGCCGTCGCCGATCTTGTCGAAGGCGGTGCCCTTGGCTTCGATCATGCCGGCAAGCGCGCCGGCGACGAAGGATCCCTGCTCCTCGGCGAAATTGGCGTAGATCATCTTGGGGTTGTCGAGGACGCCATCGATGAACACGAAGCGCTGGTCAGGATATTCGGCGCTGACCTTTTGCAGCGAGTCCACCAGCTCCCAGCCCATCACGAAGATCAGGTCGTACTGTTTGCCCTTGGCAAGATTCTCGAACTGCTGCTGGTAGTCGAGCGCGCGATTGCCGGTGTCGACCAGCTTGAGATCGATGCCGAAATCGGTCTTGGCCTTGTTGAGGCCGTTGACGATCGAAACGCCAAAACCCTGTGCAAAGTATCCCGAGATGGCGGCCACGGAAACCTTGGCCTGTGCGGCGGCCGGTCCGAACGAAATGGCAAGCATCGTGCCGGCCAGGAATAAACTCTTGAGCGCCCTTTTCATGTCATTCCCCTTCAGCTTTTTTCAGCTTTTGAAGCCACGCTTTGACCATCCCCCACACATCGCCGGGACAACGGCGAGTTCGTTGATGGTCATATGAGTTTAGGAGCGGCTTAACAGGCTGTCAATCGTCATCCGATGCAGTTTTCTTGGCCCTTCGCCCGCTTGCTCGACGTCTGTGCTTGACAAATGTCGATAGGCATAATTGTTGATACTCTAACGAGTTTTATGAACGACGGGATGAAGGAAGAGAACAATGCCGGCTGTGGTGGTCAGGAAATTTCTGGTTCAGATCGAAGAGATATTCCATGAGGGCGGACCCCACGCGGCACGCCCGCTCAAGCGAGGCGCGATCGTCGCGGTCATCGCCAACCCTTTTGCCGGACGCTATGTCGAAGAGATCACCGGCTTCATGGAAGACCTGAAGCCGCTCGGTCTCGATATGGCTCGGCGCCTGATCGACGTCATTGGTGAGGGCGGCCAGGCCATCGAAGGTTATGGCAAGGGTGCCATAGTCGGCGCCGCCGGCGAGCTTGAACATGGCGCGCTCTGGCACAATCCGGGCGGCTACGCGATGCGCGAACTGCTCGGCAATGCCAAGGCGATCGTGCCTTCGACCAAGAAAGTCGGCGGCCCCGGAACGCGCATCGACATCCCGATCACGCACATAAACGCCTCCTATGTGCGCAGCCATTTCGATGCGATCGAGATCGGCATTGCCGATGCACCGCGCAGCGACGAAATGGCGGTCATCCTGGTGATGACCACCGGCGCACGCGTCCATGCACGGGTCGGCGGCCTTGCCGCCGCCGACATCAAGGGCGAGGACGGATTGCGATGAGCCCGGAAATCCGCCGTTTCATCACCATCGTCGAGGAAACCCGGATCGAAGGCGGGCGGCCTGTCGATCCGCCGACGCGGCGTGCCGCAGCCATTGCGGTCATCCGCAACCCCTATGCGGGTACCTACGTTGAGGATCTGTCGGCACTCAGCGCCATCGGCGAAGCGTTGGGAGATATCTTGCCCAGGCGCGCCGTCGCTGCTCTGGGCATTGCCGGCGACCGGGTCGAGAGCTTCGGCAAGGCGGCCGCCGTCGGCGCCGATGGCGAGCTCGAACATGCCGCCGCCATCCTTCATCCAAAGCTCGGCGCCCCGTTCCGCGATGTGCTCGGCAAGGGCGCCGCGCTCATTCCTTCATCGAAGAAGCGCGGCGGCCTCGGCGTGCCGCTCGATATTCCGCTCGGTCACAAGGATGCGGCGCGGGTGCGCAGCCATTTCGACGGTATGGAAGTTCGTATTCCCGACGCACCGCGTGCCGACGAGATTGTCGTCGCTATCGCCGTCACCGATTCCGGCAGGCCGCACCCGCGCGTCGGCGGACTGACCAAAGACAAGGTCGTCGGCAAGGACGGCGTCAGCTAGGATAACCGACATTCAGGCGATGCCGGCCTGCAAACGTTGATTTCCTGCGCTTCCCGTGCTCGCGTACCCGAAAGTACGCTGCGCTCCGGTTCTGAGAAATAAAGATATTTGCGACACACAAAAAAGTCGAAGAAATAGAACCGGAGTTCAGTTTCCAGCCGTCGGATGAGTTCTGTTTGGCGTCCGAAATGATGCAACTCGACGAGGGCGTTCTTAGCCGGTTTCGACTATGAACATCCGTGCCTCTTGGGCTTCCCGACGCTCGGCCTTGATCGGCGCGTATCTCTCGGAATTGTAGAACGCCAGCGCTTGAGCGAGGGTTGCAAATTCAAATACGCCGGCCATCGGGAGCGGCGCGTCCTCGCCCTCAAGAACCTGCGCAACAGGGCCGAAATGTAAGATGCGCCCGCCGGCCTCTTGCAGAGCCGCTTGAAAGCGCGGAGCGACAGCCGCCTGTTTGGCGGCGTCGATGATGCGCAGATTGATATGCACGTACGCTGGCATGGAATTCTCCTAATAATGCATATACACTATTATCCGAGGATGAAATTGTCTAGAGGGCGGACGTGAGCGGTTTTGATCCGGAAACGTTGAAAGGCGTGGCGGCGGAGTGTCCGGGCTTTCAGGCTCGTGCGACGGCGCGTGCGGTCACGCGCTATTACAACGCCTGCTTCAAACCGCTCGGGCTGACGGCCGAGCAGTTCAGCCTCCTCGTGGGCATCGGAGCGGTTGAGGGAACGACACTCGTCGATCTTGCGAACAGCGCGGGAGGCGACCCGACGACCCTGAGCCGAAATCTTCAGAACTTGGAAGGGCATCTTGTGGTTCATTCAAAGGGCGGACGCGGCCGCTTGGGAAAGCAGATTGGCCTAACGATATCTGGGCGCAAGCTTGTCGTCGATGCGCTCCCGTTGTGGAACTTGGCTAAAGCGGAACTGTCCAATCGCTTGGGCAAAGAAAAACTGCGTTCCGCTAGCAAGCTGATGGCCGAGCTGGCCGAGGCAGCAAAAACTTCGCGCATATAACGGCTCGTCGCGACCTGAACCTCAACATACCCTGAACCTCGTCAACTGGGGACGATTTCCGGCACCCGTATCGCCGGCGGGGTGTTGCGGCTGCGGCCTGTCCGCACCTCGCCGTCGATCACGACCATGCCAATGCCTGGAAGATTGCCGAGCGCCACGCTGTCGAGCAGCCCGTCGCCGGCACCGCCGATCGCTTGATCCATGAAGATCAGGTCGGCGGCGCGCCCGACCTCGATGATGCCGCGATCATCCAGTCCGCGCACGCGCACCGTGTTGCCGCTGGCAAAACAGAACGCCACTTCCGGCGCGATACCACCAAGCGAAGCCAGCATGGTCAGGGTCCGCAGGATACCGAGCGGCTGCACGCCGGATCCGGCCGGGCTGTCCGTGCCCAGGATGACGCGCGAAAGTTCGCCGCGCTGCCTTGCCAGGTCGAGCACGAACAGTCCGGTGCGCAGATTGCCGTTGTGGACGATCTCAAGCGCCCTCGAGCCCTTCTCGCAGATCTGCCGTATTTCCGCCTCGGGCAGGGCGGTTGGCCCGCCATTGACGTGGGCGACGATGTCGGCGTCGACCTCCAGCACGACATCCGCGCCGATGCGGCCGGAGCCGGGCAGCGACGGGCCGCCTGTGTGGGTCATCGAGGTCATGCCGTATTTGCGCGCCCAGGCGATCATCTTCCGGCCGGTCGGCCCATCCTTGACGCCGCCAAGCCCGACTTCGCCGACAAGCGTCACGCCGGCCTCGGCGAGACTGCGGAAGTCTTCCTCGGTAAGGCCGGGTTCCAGGATCGGTGCCCCGGCCAGGATCTTCATGCCGTTCGGACGGAAGTTGGAGAAGGTGCGTTGGGCAGCGATCGCCAGCGCCTTCAGCCCGACAAGATCGCGCGGTCGGCCCGGTGTGTGGACCTCGCCAGCCGAAATGATCGTGGTGACGCCGCCATGCACGGTCGAGTCCATCCAGCCGATCTGGTTCTGCCGGGGCGTCCAGTCGCCGGCCACCGGATGGGCGTGGTTGTCGATAAGACCCGGCGCGACCGCGCAGCCCATCGCATCGATGATCGTCGCCGCGCTGCCGCCATCAATGTCGCCTGCCTTGCCAATGCCTGATATGCGTCCATCGCTCACGACGATGGTATCGGCGTCGATGATCGGTTGTGCGAGATCGCCACTCAGCATGAGACCGATATTGCGGACGACGAGCGTGTTGGCAGACGACTGGAGGTCGGACGACATCGGTTCTCACTTTTGCTGTTATGGAAAAAAGGACTGGACGAGGCTTATTTGCCGCCGTCGCCATTCGTTGGGTCGTCGTCATTGATGCGCTGGAGCAGGCGAAGCAGCGTCGCCTGCTCAGCCGGGGAGAGCGGCGACAGGAACCGCCGCCCGACCTCGACGCTGCGTTCGAGCCGCTCCAGCGTATAGTCGGTTCCTTTGCTGGTCAGCGCGATCATCGTCAGGCGTTGGTCGGTTTCGGAGGCGCTGCGCGTGATCAGCCCGTGTTTGAGCAGTTTGCGCATGACGATGCTGATGGTCGACGGGTCCATCGCCGTCAGCCGGCCGAGATGGTTCTGCGAGACTTCGCCATGCTTGAGGATCGTGGCGAGCGCCGCGAATTGCGTTGGCGAAAGGTCTTCGCCGGCCATGACCTGCTGGAAGCGCAGTGTCGCGCGCTGATGCGCCCGGCGGATGACGTGCGCCGGGTGACGGTCCAGTTCATAGCCGGTCTCGGCGTATTGCTGCAGCACTTGCTCGCGGCTCGGGGGTGCATCGCCGCTCGGCGTTTTCGAGGTCGCGCCTTTTTCGGATTGCGGTTTCTTTTCAGTCGTCACACCGGACTCCTATCGCCGCTGTCTCGGATGTCGCCGGTTTGGAAAAGCTCAAGCCGCGACCTCCGCTGGTTGAAGCGACGTCCCGTCGCGGAGGGCTGCGACGACATCAGCCGAATCGCTGACCACGCCGAAATGGGTCGCTATGTCGTAGAGCGAGCTTTCCTGCTCGCGGGGTCCCGTTGCTGCGCAGCAATCGCTTGGCACCACCACCTCATAGCCCTGGAAAAAGGCGTCATGGACGGTCGAGCGCACGCAGATGTTGGTGACCACGCCGAAAATGACCAACTGGTCGACCTGCATGTCTTTCAGCGTCAGGTCGAGGTCGGTTTGAAAGAAGGCCGAGTAGCGCCGCTTGATGACATGGATCTCATCATCGCGGGCGCCGAGATCCTCGATGATCTCCGGCCCCCAGCTTCCATCCAGGCAATGCGGTGTGCGCTTCAGCCATTCGCGCTCGCGTCGCATGCCCGGCCGGTGGCTGTCATGGACCCAGATCACCGGCACGCCGGCGGCGCGCGCGGCCTCGATCACGGCCAGTTGCGGCGCGACCAGCGTCTCGTACCCAGGCAGGACCATGGCCCCGCCGGGCTTGCAGAACTCATTGACCATATCGATGACGATAATGGCCGCACGGCGTGGATCGAGGCGCACCGCATCATCGTGCCGATGTGAGGAAAAACTGTCCACGGACATGGCGAGCTCCTTTGACCGATCGTTGATGCTCATACAAAAAACCCTAGTGGATGCCAAGTCAATCCCGTTCGACGCAAAGCGTGCTGGTCGGCCTTGCGCACCGCGCTCCGACAAGCGTATGCGCTATTTGCCCATCGCGAAATGGCCTTGACAACGCTTGTCAGGCATGTGCTCGATTTGTATGACCATCAATGATATTCAAGCCGCTGAATTGCGGAGCCGAGGCCGAGATATGAAAACCATCGTCACCGGAGCCAGCGGCCTGCTTGGCCGCCATGTGGCCGAGGCTCTGGTTGCGGCCGGCCACGATGTGCTTGGTGTCGAT
>NZ_RZPW01000271.1:0-7481 GCF_003998455.1 Mesorhizobium sp. M7A.F.Ca.CA.001.08.2.1
TCACTAGCCATCAAGGGCGACGGCACCCATTTCGTACCTCTCGATGCAGCGATCGAGACCATGCGCCAGACCGGCCTCGACATGAACGAGAAGTACAAGGAAACCAGCCTGGGTGGGCTCGCCGTCAACGTCGTGGAATGCTGAAGGCTGGCCTAAACTGCCACTGTGGAGAAGTCGATCCGGTCGTTGACGCGTCCGCATGCGGGACTAACCTTAAGCGATGTCTCTCAATCTCATAAAACTCTGTGTCGGCTGCGACAGCGTCGAAGATCTCGAGGAGTGGATCGCCTTCCGCCTCGACGAGCGGCGGCGCGCCGGTGAGCCGGTCGAGCAATATCACACCACGCGCATGATGCCGACGCGCGGCGCCGAGGTCACCGATGGCGGTTCGCTCTATTGGGTGATCAAAGGAAATGTGCAGTGCCGCCAACTGATCACCGAGATCCGGCCGTTCACCGATAGTGAAGGCATCGGCCGCTGCCACCTGATTCTCGACCCCGAGGTTGTTCGAACCGACTGGCAGCCGCGCCGGGCCTTTCAGGGCTGGCGCTATCTGAAGCCGGCCGACGCGCCGCTCGATCTGGGCAAGGGCAAGGCCGGACTGATCGAGATGCCGCCGAAACTCAGGCGCGAGCTTGCCGATCTCGGCCTGCTCTGACCCCAGGTGGCATCACCGTCTGGCCCTTTGTGCCACCCGATGTGGGGCTTGCAAGCGATGTGGCAACGCCACATCTTGTTTTTTATGAGCGATAAGAAGCAACCTGTGCCAGCGAGGACCAATCCTGCGCCGATCAAGCCTCAATCCAACGCCGGCGAGATCGACGCCTTCATTCGCCAGGCGAGGACACTTGCCGCATCGGCGACCGGTTCGGGCAGGCTGATCCTTGCTCTCGACGCGACGATGAGCCGCCAGCCGACCTGGGATCTGGCCTGCACGCTGCAGGGCCAGATGTTCGACGCCGTCGGCAAGGCAGGAACCCTCAGCGTGCAACTGGTTTATTTTCGCGGTCTTGGCGAGTGCCGTTCGTCCGCTTTCGTGAGCGACACCAATGCCTTGAAGCAGCTGATGACGCGGATCGAGTGCCGCAGCGGTCACACCCAGATCGGCAAGGTGCTGGCGCATGCGTTGAAACAGACGGCAACCGCTAAGGTCAATGCGCTGGTCTATATCGGCGATGCGATGGAAGAGGATATCGACGATCTGGCCGAAAAGGCCGGCAGCCTCGGCCTTCATGGCGTTCCTGTCTTCGTCTTTCAGGAAGGCCATGATTCCAGCGCGGAAAAGGCGTTCAAAGAGGTTGCGCGGCTGTCCAAGGGGGCCTGGTTCCGGTTTGATCGGCGGGCTGCCGCGACCCTGGCCGGACTGCTTTCGGCTGTCGCCGTGTTCGCGACCGGCGGGTTGAAGGCGCTCGAAGCCAGAGGCAGGCCGGAAGACCGGCTGATGATCGAGCATCTGCGGGGCGACGGAAAATAATGGGCGCAATCATCGCTTTTGTAGCGTTGCTTTTGCTGCTGCTCGGCGCGGTGACGATTTTTCTGCGTGCCGAGCCAGCGAAACTGGCGGGCACGCTGCGAACGCTCGGGCCAGCTCTTCTGGCAGTTGTCGGCGTCGCCGTGCTGGTGGTCGGCCGTGAAGGCGTCGGCGGCATGATCCTCACCGCGGCAATTGCCTGGTATGGTTCCATGCGAATGAAACGCCAGCCGGCGGGGCTTGCACCGGGCAAACGCTCGACGGTGCGCACAGCGGCATTGGAAATGGAGCTCGATCACGATACCGGCGGCCTCGAAGGACTGGTCCTGGCTGGCCGCCACGAAGGCAAGATGCTTGGCGCGATGGGGCTGGTGGAATTGCAGCACCTCTACCGCGAACTCTCCGGTGATCCGGAGAGCCGGCAGTTGCTAGAGACGTATCTTGACGGCAGATTTCCCGTCTGGCGCAAAAACACTGAGACGAACGGTGGCGAAGGGCTGGGTGTTGCGCCAGGTCCGGGCGCCATGACTAAGGAGGAGGCCTACAAGGTCCTTGGTCTTGAAGCGGGGGCCGCCGCGGCGGATGTCCGCAAGGCGCACCGCCGCCTGATGCAGCGCCTGCACCCCGATGTCGGCGGCACGTCTTTCCTGGCGGCGCGGATTAACGAAGCCAAGGACGTCTTGCTCTCCAATCACAACTAGTCTCCTTCGACGCAGAATTTTTCCGGGAGATGATTTCCACGCCGTCCTACTGCTGGACGGCGTAGCACTCGATGTTCTTCTTCTTCAAAGCGGTGCAGGCCTTCCAGGCGGCGGTCTTCGAACCGAAGCCGCCGAAGCGGGCGCGGTAGTAGGTGACGCCGTCCTTGTCGAAGGCGACGGTGAAGCCGGAGGCGTCGGCCAGCACCTTGGGCGCCTGCTTGGTGGTCTTGTCGAGGAAGGCCTGTGCCTCGGACTGCTTTGGCGACGAGGCGACCTGAATGGCCCAGCCCGACGGCACCGACGCCGTGTTGACCGGGTCGACGGCCGCTGGCGTTGGCTCGGCATAGGCAGCGACGACCTGGGCCGTCGCGACCTGGGGAGCTGAAACGATGACGGTCTTGACCTTTCTGGTCTTGACGACGGAGGCTGCTTCTTCGGCCTGCGGGGTATCGTCTTCCGCGACCGTGGCGTCCTCGGCGACGGTGGCGTCGTCCTGCGCCACAACAGGCTTGTCATCGGGCGTCGGAGCGTCATGCTTGGGCAGGAGAACCTGGGCGAGGGCGGTGACCGGGTTGTTGCCGCCGGCCTTGGCCACCAGATCGCCACCGCCGCGAGTCGATGCCCTCGGCAGATAGGTGTTGATCAAGCTGGCCATCTGATTGTCGCGGCTGCGGCCGGAACTGCCGCCCATGACCACGCCGACGATGCGGCGATTGCCGTCGGAAACCGACGAGACGAGGTTGAAGCCGGAGGCGCGGGTGTAGCCCGTCTTGATGCCGTCGACACCCTTGATGCGTCCGAGCAGGCGATTGTGACCGTTGATGCGCTGACGCCCGTAGAGGAAGGAGCGCTGCGAGAAATAGCCGTAATATTGCGGAAAATGCTCGCGCAGCGCGATACCGAGCGTCGCCATGTCGCGCGCGGTGGTGAACTGGCCAGGGTCTGGCAGGCCATTGGCGTTGCGGAACACGGTGCCGTTCATGCCCAGCGCACGCGCCTTGGCGGTCATCATGCGGGCAAAAGTGGTTTCATTGCCGCCGAGCATTTCGCCGAGCGCGGTGGCCGAGTCGTTCGCTGACTTGGTGACGATCGACAGGATCGCGGTCTCGACCGTGACCGAACCGCCCGGCTTCACGCCAAGTTTCGTCGGCGCCTCGGCGGAGGCCTTGGCGGAAAACACCACTGGCGTATTCCTGCTGATCTTGCCCTTCGCCATCGCTTCGAAGGTCAGGTACAGCGTCATCATCTTGGTCAGCGAAGCTGGATAGCGCCTGCCGTTGGCATCTGCGGAGTAAAGCACCTTGCCAGTCTTGGCATCCACGACGATGGCCGCCTGCTTGGCCGCCAGCGACGAGGCAACGTCTCCAAAAACGAATGTCATCGCCAAGGCGATGATCATCATCGTTTTGAGAGGGGAGGTGGATTTGGAAACGATGCCCAACAACGCCTTACGCACTGGTACTTCCCTTGGATTTCTTCGTTGCGTTGGAGGCGGCAAAGGGTCCTGCCTCGCTTCCGGCCAAGCTACCGGCGCAGCGTTACCAATCCGTTTATGGTAACCGCCGCGTTCACCATTTTCTTCGTGCTTGAAGCTCTCTTTATTCGATTTTTAGCCATTGGCTGCGCAGGCGGGTCCGCAAGCCCGCGAAATCTTGACTTTTGTGCGGCGCACAATATATTATCTTGCATTGCACAAGGGCGCCCCGAAGAAGGACGCCTCAACCGTCAAGGGAATCGTGAAATGACCCAGACCTATGAGGACTTCAGCAAATACGGCAAAGAGTTCGCCGACACCGGATTGAAGAGCTTCGCGTCGCTCTCCAAGGGCGCACAGGCGATTGCCACCGAGGCTGGTGAATACACCAAGAAGAGTTTTGAAACCGGCAGCGCCACTGTGGAGAAGCTGTTTTCAGCCAAGTCGCTGGAAAAGGCCATCGAGATCCAGTCGGACTACGCCAAGCAGTCCTATGAGGCGTTCGTCGCCGAGGCTACCAAGATCGGCGATCTCTATGCCGAACTCGCCAAGGAAGCCTACAAGCCATTCGAATCGATCGTTGCCAAGGCAAAGTAATTTCGCCCGGGCGAACTGATTTCGCCTGACGTGACCCAGATTCAGCCTTTTGACCCTGAGAAAAAGCCCGGCCGTGGAAACGTGGCCGGGCTTTTTCGTGTCAATTTCCGTTCCAGAGCCTCGCGCCCCTTCACGATTGCGAAAATCGTCCAAGTTTGGTGACCTAGCCATATTGTCAGCTAACCAGAAGGGCTTAAAATCGTACATCGAACACCTACATGTCGAACTCGCATGGGGAATCGAAAGAGGCAGGAATACGTGACGATCGGTTTGACTGCCACGAGACGCGTGGTGCGAATGCAAGACGGCGACGGTAACGGCAATGGGGCCGGCCGTGGGACGGCCGTCATCACGCGCACCAAAACCAAGACCAAGAAGCCCAGCCTTTATCGGGTCCTCATCCTCAACGACGACTACACTCCGATGGAGTTCGTGGTTCACGTGCTGGAGCGTTTTTTCCAGAAGGATCGCGAAGCCGCCACACGCATCATGCTTCATGTTCACAATCATGGAGTGGGCGAGTGCGGGGTCTATACATTCGAGGTGGCCGAGACCAAAGTGTCCCAGGTCATGGATTTCGCCCGACAGAATCAGCATCCGCTGCAATGCGTGATGGAGAAGAAGTGAGGTAACATGCCGGCTTTCTCCCAAGGCCTGGAAAAGGCGCTTCACCAGGCGCTGACGCTCGCCAATGAGCGGCACCATGAATATGCAACCCTAGAACATCTGCTGCTCGCGCTCATCGACGATACCGAGGCGGCCGCCGTCATGCGCGCCTGCAATGTCGATCTCGATGAGCTCAAGCATACGGTTCTCACCTATATCGACACCGAGCTGGACAACCTCGTCACCGGCTACGACGAGGACTCCAAGCCGACGGCCGGTTTCCAGCGCGTCATCCAGCGCGCGGTGATCCATGTGCAGTCTTCTGGCCGCGAGGAAGTGTCGGGCGCCAACGTGCTCGTCGCTATCTTCGCCGAGCGCGAGAGCCATGCCGCTTATTTCCTGCAGGAACAGCAGATGACCCGCTACGATGCGGTCAACTACATCTCGCACGGCATTGCCAAGCGTCCGGGCGCGTCGGAGACACGCTCGCCGCGCGGCGCCGACGACGAGCAGGGCGGCCAGAACGGCGCCGAGCCGCAAGAGGAAGGCGGCAAGAAGAAGCAGCAGCAGGACGCGCTGACGGCTTATTGCGTCAACCTCAACAACAAGGCCAAGGCCGGCAAGATCGATCCGCTGATCGGCCGCGAGTCCGAGATCAACCGCACCATCCAGGTGCTGTGCCGCCGCTCCAAGAACAACCCGCTCTATGTCGGTGACCCCGGCGTCGGCAAGACGGCGATCGCCGAGGGCCTGGCCAAGCGCATCGTCGAGGGCGACGTTCCCGAAGTGCTGCACAATGCAACCATCTTCGCGCTCGACATGGGCACGCTGCTCGCCGGCACGCGCTATCGCGGTGATTTCGAGGAACGGCTGAAGCAGGTCGTCAAGGAGCTCGAGGATTATCCTGGCGCCGTGCTGTTCATCGACGAGATCCACACGGTGATCGGGGCAGGGGCGACTTCAGGCGGCGCCATGGATGCGTCCAACCTGTTGAAGCCGGCGCTGTCGTCGGGTGCGATCCGCTGCATCGGCTCGACCACCTACAAGGAATTCCGCCAGTTCTTCGAGAAGGACCGTGCCTTGGTGCGGCGCTTCCAGAAGATCGACGTCAACGAGCCGACCATCGAGGACGCGATCGAGATCATGAAGGGCCTCAAGCCCTATTATGAGGAGTTCCACAAGGTGAAGTTCACCAACGAGGCGATCAAAGCCTCGGTGGAACTGTCGGCACGCTACATCAACGACCGCAAGCTGCCGGACAAGGCGATCGACGTGATCGACGAGACCGGCGCCTCGCAGATGCTGGTGCCGGAAGCCAAGCGCAAGAAGACTATCGGCATCAAGGAGATCGAGGCGACGATCGCCACCATGGCCCGCATCCCGCCGAAGACGGTTTCGGCCGACGACGAGAAGGTGCTGCAGGGCCTCGATATCGAGCTGAAGCGAGTCGTCTATGGCCAGGACACTGCGATCACCGCACTGACCTCGGCGATCAAGCTGGCGCGTGCCGGCCTGCGCGAACCGGAGAAGCCGATCGGCTCCTACCTGTTCTCCGGCCCGACCGGCGTCGGCAAGACCGAAGTGGCCAAGCAGTTGGCCGCGTCGCTCGGCGTGGAGCTGATCCGCTTCGACATGTCGGAATATATGGAGCGCCACACCGTGTCGCGGCTGATCGGTGCTCCTCCCGGCTATGTCGGCTTCGACCAGGGCGGTCTTCTGACGGACGGCGTCGACCAGCATCCGCATTGCGTGCTGTTGCTGGACGAGGTCGAGAAGGCGCATCCGGACCTGTTCAACATCCTGTTGCAGGTTATGGATCATGGCAAGCTGACCGACCACAACGGCAAGCAGATCGACTTCCGCAATGTGATCCTGATCATGACCACCAATGCGGGCGCGTCGGATGCGCAGCGTGCGGCGATCGGCTTCGGCTCGACCAAGCGCGAAGGCGACGATGTCGAGGCGATCAACCGGCTGTTCACGCCGGAGTTCCGCAACCGTCTCGATGCGATCATCCCGTTCGGCTCGCTGCCGGTGCCGGTCATCCATCAGGTGGTGCAGAAGTTCGTCATGCAGCTCGAGGCCCAGCTTTCCGAGCGTGGCGTCACCTTCGACCTGTCGGCGGACGCGATCGCCTGGCTCGCCGACAAGGGCTATGATGAGCGCATGGGCGCGCGGCCGCTCGGTCGTGTGATCCAGGAGCACATCAAGAAGCCATTGGCCGACGAGGTGCTGTTCGGCAAGCTCAAGAAGGGCGGCACGGTGCGCGTCACCGTCGAGAAGAAGGAAACCGGCGAGACCGGCCTGAAGCTCGAATCGCTGGCCGACGAGGCGCCGGTGAAGCCGAAGAAGGAAGAGCCGGAAGAAACGCCGAAGTCCAGAAAGGCCGTGGTGAAAAAGCCGGCGGCCAAGAAGCTGGCGGCGCAGAAGCCCGAAGCCAAGGGCAAGGACGGCGGCAAGCGCAGCCTGGTGCCACAACTGCCCCGAAAGAACTGAACCTTACGAAAGTCAAGAAAGCCCCGGCAACGGGGCTTTCAGACTGCTGACAAACCCCGTCGATTTTCGGCGGGGTTTTTTTGTTATGTGATTGAAGTGTCTTGGACTGTTTGTGTCAGGGGATTTTGACAGGAGG
>NZ_RZPW01000272.1:0-7479 GCF_003998455.1 Mesorhizobium sp. M7A.F.Ca.CA.001.08.2.1
GTCGGCGACCGGCAGGACATCGGGATCGGCCTGGGCAAGCCTGTCATAGAACGGCACGATGATGCGCTCGCCATGCGCGTCGACCAGGATCGAGGCCAGCGCCGAGCGGGCACCTCTGACGCGCCGCACGAAGGTGCAATCGACGCCTTCGGCCTCTATGCCGGCGATGAGCTGGTCGGCGACGGCATCGTCGCCGGCACTCGCCCACAGCGATACTTCGGCGCCCAGGCGATGGGCAGCGCAGGCGGCGCTGGTGGCCATGCCCGAGGCGATCTGGACGCCGTCGGAGGCCATGAACTTGCCCTGATGTATGGGCAGCGTCTCGACGCGCAGGATGGTGTCCAGCGTCAATGCGCCAACGCTCAGCAGCTTCACCGGTTTTGCCATGGCTGAGCTATTCGACCGGCTTGATCTTGCCCAGCGGAATGAAGCCGAGCGAGGCCTTGCCCCTGACCACCTTCAGCGGCATGGACGGTTCGTTGCCGAGCACCGCCAGGGCAGAAAAACCCTGCTCGATCTGGCTTTTCTGCTCGGGTATGGCGGTACCGAGGATGGCCGCCACCGCCTTCGGGTCCTTCAACCTGATCATCAGGTCGGCGTTGACCAGGCCCTCGGCGTCGACGGAGAGCGGTCCCGAAACGGTGATGCGCGCCGTCCCCGACGACAGGTCAAGGTTGCGGATTTCGATCGCCTGGCCACGAAGGCTCTTCACCCGCGTGCCGATCAGTGCGACGCCGTTCTTCAATGTCACGTCGCCGCTGGCATCGAACACCGGAAGCACGCGCCCGCCAATTGCGTCGGGGTCGACCTCGAGATCGCCGAAACTGCCGAGATAGTCGATATCCTCGCCGTTGGGCTGCAACTGACCTGATGCCTTGCCGGCACTGAACAGTTGCACCGGATCGGTATCGTCGGCCGGATCGGTCTGGCCGGAAAGGCCCTCTGCCTCCAGCGAAATCCGCCGCGGCAGCGGCCACCACAATTTGAAATTGGCCTGCAGATTGTCCCAGTCGATCCACAGCGGCACCATGTCCGGAACGGAGGTCCTGAGCGGGCCGCGCAGATTGGCAACCGGCGACAGAGGCTGGATGATCTGGGCGGCTGCGTTGAAACTTCCGGCCGAGGCCGCAATGTTCTTGGCATCGTCCTCATAGGCGAGGTTGTCGCAGGAGACGGTAAAGCTCAAGGGATAGCCGCTGACCTGGAGATTGGCGCAGCCGGCCTCGACGCCATTCTTGTTGAGCGTGGCAACCGCCTTGTCGGCCTCGCTCCTGACGCGGTCAGCCAGATAGAACCAGCCGCCGCTGTAGAGGGCGAACAGCACGACGATGAATGCTGCAAGCCAGATCAGGCGGCGACGTTTGTTCGGCTGGCGTTCGTCACTTGACGTCATGCTTTGGCTCTCGTTAACGCATGGGTATTGCGGACGGGTAGTCGATTCCGCCAGGTGGACAGACGAATAGTTAGACGGGACGGGCGGAAAAAACACCGGTCCGGGTGCGGTGTTGGCATCTTTTGCAATCAGGCGCGGCGATATGGGCGATTTTTGGGTGTTTGGCTATGGCTCGCTGATCTGGCGGCCGGGATTCGCGCATGTCGAAACACAGCGTGCCCGCCTGCATGGCTACCGGCGCTCGCTCTGCGTCTATTCCTTCGTGCATCGCGGCACGCGCGAGCGGCCGGGGCTGGTGCTCGGCCTCGATCGTGGCGGGTCCTGCGTCGGCCTCGCATTCCGCGTCCCCGGCGACTTGCGCGACGAGGTTATGGCCTATCTGCGCGAGCGCGAGCTGGTCACCAATGTCTATCTGGAGCGTCTGCTCAAGGTTCGCCTCGACGGCGGCGGTACGGTCGACGCGGTGGTTTACATTGTCGACCGCCAGCACGAGCAATATGCCGGAGCGCTCGACGCTGCAGATGCGGCGGCCGTGGTGCGCGGTGCGGTCGGCCAGTCCGGCAACAACGAGGACTATGTGCTGAGCACGCTGGAGCATCTCGAGGCGCTGGGCATTCGCGACCATTGGCTGGAAGAGGTGGCGCGGCAGGTCGCGCCTTTGTGAAGCTGGCTCTGCGGAAAAAGGCCGCCAGGCCTTTGACCTCGTTCAGGCAAGACCTAGGTTAGGCTCCAACCCTCAGCCCGCGGGCGCCATTTGCCCGCCCAATCATCCCGGAGATCCGCCTTGCAGAAACGTCGTCTCGGTCGCACCGACTTGTCCATCGCGCCGCTGGTTCTGGGCGGCAACGTCTTCGGCTGGACTGCCGACGAGAAAACCTCGTTCGACCTGCTCGACCGCTTCGTCGGCGCCGGCCTCAACGCCATCGATACGGCGGACGCCTATTCGCGCTGGGTTCCAGGCCACAAGGGCGGCGAATCGGAAACCATCATCGGTAAATGGATGAAAGACCGTGGCAATCGCGACAAGGTCGTGGTGATCACCAAGGTCGGTTCGGATATGGGACAGGGGCACAAGGACCTGTCCGCCGCCTACATCGAAAAGGCCGTCGACGCATCGTTGAAGCGGCTGCAGACCGAATTCATCGATCTCTATCTGTCGCATTGGCCGGATCCTGCGACGCCCTATGAGGAAACGCTTGGCGCCTACGAGAAGCTGCTCGCCAAGGGCAAGATTCGCTATGCCGGGTGCTCTAACCTCGACGCCGGCCAGTTGCGTGCGGCACTCGATGTGGCGAGCCTGCGCAGTCTGCCGCGCTACGAGGTGCTGCAGCCGGAATACAATCTCTACGATCGCTCATCCTTTGACGGGCCGTTGCGCGATCTGTGCGTGGCCGAGGACATCGGCGTCATCACCTATTTCAGCCTGGCCAAAGGTTTCCTCAGCGGCAAATACCGCAGCGAGGCCGATCTCGGCCAAAGCCCGCGTGGCGGCGGCGTGAAGGACTATCTCAATGCGCGCGGCATGCGCATCCTTGCGGCACTCCACGCGGTGTCATCAAGGCATTCGGCCAAGCAGGCGGAAGTCGCGCTTGCCTGGGTGATCGCTCGGCCGGGCGTCACCGCGCCGATCGCCAGCGCCACCAAGCCCGAGCAGATGGACAGCCTGATCAAGGCGGCGTCGCTGAAGCTGAGCGCCGCCGACATGGCCGAACTCGACAAAGCAAGCGACTGAAGTTTCGGCGGCCGCTCCTCGCACGAACGTCCAAGACGACCCTCTTGTCTTGCCATAGCCTCCTTCGCACGGGGCAAGACAGAGGGTGAGATGACTGAGCCGCTTCTTTTGCAGCCGGATCTTTGGCGCCAGTTGTGCGCGCTCGTGCTTGCCTCCGCCGTCGTCATGGGCAGCCCGGGGCCGGCAACGATAAGCGTCACCGCCGTTGGTGCCGCCTTCGGTTTGCGCCATTCCCTGGGCTATGCCTGGGGAATCATCCTGGGCACGATCGCCGTGCTTTTGGTTGTCGCGACCGGGGTCATGGCAGTGCTCACCTCGATGCCGAAGCTGGCGCCGTTGCTGGCTTTGGCCTCCGCGGCCTACATCCTCTATCTCGCCTTCAAGATAGCCACGGCATCGCCGCTGGCGGCGCACGCCGCCGAGGCTTCGCGTCCCACATGGCTGGCTGGATTTCTTCTCGCGGTCGCCAATCCAAAGGCCTATGTGGCGATCGCCGCCGTGTTCGCCGGTGCTTCGTCCAAACAGGGCGCCACTGAGCCTGGTCTATGGCTGAAGCTGACGGTTCTCGCCCTGATGATCGTTGCCATCCACGCTCTGTGGCTTGTCGCGGGGGCTGGGTTCGCGCGCTTCCTGCGCCGGCCGGCGGCCTCGCGGATCATCAACCTGATCTTTGCCGTGACGCTGGTATTGACCACCGCGCTGGCGGTGTTCGGCTGAGAACTGCCGGCCGGAGACTTCCGGTTCAGACTTTGGTTCTTGCGGCGTTGTCCAGCTCTTGCAGCCTTTTCGCCGCTGTCGGCGGCAAGGCAGGCGGGTTCGGGCCGCGCGCCGCATCAATCAGGAACTGGTCGCAGGCAGCTTCGGTCTCGCCGATCAGCCGGGCCATGAATTCGTCCTTGCTCAGTCCCGGTGGAATCGGCGGCAGGAAACGCGCCTTGATGGTGCCGGGATAGCGCAGGAATTTGCGGCGCGGCCAATAGAGGCCGGCGACATGGGCAACCGGCACCACCGGAACACCAAGCTGCGTGTAGATTTCGACGATGCCGTATTTGTAGGCCGGTTCGTCGCCCGGCGCGCGTCTTGTCCCTTCGGGGTAGATGATGAGCTGGCGAGGGTTGCGCGCCATCTCTTCCTTGGTCGCGGCGACCACGGCCTTCAGTGCTTTCGAACGGCTGCCGCGATGAACCGGGATCATGCGCATCTTCATGATGTACCAGCCGAAGAACGGGATCCAGGTCAGCTCGCGCTTGAGGATGTAGAGCGGGTCCTGAAGGAAGGGGAAGAAGGCGATCGCGTCCCAGAACGACTGATGCTTTGGTGCCAGGATGAAGGAGCCTTCGGGCAGGTTTTCCCGGCCGGTGATCTCGTTCTTCGTTCCGGCGATCTTCTCGTAAAGCCACATCGAGGTGCGCGACCAGAATTTCGGCACGAACCAGGCGCGGTGCCGGGGCGACAGGAAATAGTAGGGGGTCCAGAGGATCATCTGGACGATCAGGTTGACGTAGAAGACGAAATTGAACGTCAGCGATCTGATGTAGAGCATTGGGGGAGCCCGGTGAGGAGGTGAGCGTTGGTTACACCAAGCGCGGGAAAAAAGGAAATGGCCGCAGGCGCTTTGGTTGGCGACGAAGAACGGCCACCGATGGGTTGGCCTGGTTCCGCTACATCAGCCGCGCCAGCCGCGCCTTCAGGCGCGGAGCGGCAAAATCGAGGAAGGCGCGCAGCTTGACCGGCAGCAGGCCATGGCCCGCATGCACCAGGCTTACCGGCCATGGCGCCGGCTCGAATTCCTGCAGCAGGACGCGCAGCGCGCCGGACCGCAGCGCGGCTTCGATCTGGTAGGAAAGCACACGCGTCAGCCCGACGCCGGCAATCGCGGCATCGATGGCCGCTTCGGCGGTGTTGACCTGAAGCCGCGAGCGGACCCGAACCGGGATTTCGGCCTTGCCCTTGATGAAGCTCCAACTGGCGGCGGAGGCGAGCCCCTCGAAGGTGATGCAATCGTGTGTTTCCAGATCCTCCGGGGTCGTTGGCGTGCCGTGTTCGGCCAGATAGGCCGGGCTGGCGCAGACGACGCGGCGGATCGCGCCGACGCCGATGGCGACCAGGCTCGAATCGGGCAATCGGCCGATGCGGATGGCGAGATCGAAATGGTCCTCGACCAGCTGGGTTATGCGATCGGCCAATGTCAGGCGGATGTCCACGTCGGGATAGGCGGCGAGAAAGCCGGTGACGACCGGCAGCACGTGCAGGCGGCCAAAGACGACCGGCGCGGTGATGGCCAGTTCGCCGGTCGGAACACTGTATTCGCCGGCGGCCGTGCGTTCGGCCTCGCCGACGTCGTCCAGGATGCGGCGGCAGGCGGCAAGATAGGCCTGGCCGGCATCGGTCGGTGTCAGCCGTCGCGTCGAACGATTCAGGAGGCGTGTGTTCAGATGGCGCTCGAGATCGGAAATCTTGCGGCTGACCGTCGCCAGCGGAATGCCGAAACGGCGGCTGGCCGCGGAAAGGCTGCCGGCCTCCACCGCGGCGACAAAGAGCGACATGGCCTCGAGACGATCCATAGGTTCTTCCGAAAAATGGAAGGACAAGTTACGAATATGCCATCTGCCTTTGAATGATGGAAGGCTTATATTCCAGTCTGTCGGCCCTGCCTGCAGCATGGCCTCGCACAGGAGTTGCCATGTCCGAAGCCCGCCCGCCGCTGCCGCCGTTTACCGCCGAGACCGCAGCGCAGAAGGCGCGCATGGCCGAGGATGCCTGGAATTCACGCGATCCAGCGCGGGTCGCGCTCGCCTATACAAAGGACAGCCGCTGGCGCAACCGCGCCGAATTCCTGCAAGGGCGCGACGCTATCCAGGCCTTCCTGACGCGCAAATGGAGCCGTGAGCTCGACTACCGGCTGATCAAGGAGGTCTGGGCCTTCCACGGCAACCGCATCGCCGTGCGTTTCGCCTACGAATGGCACGACGACAGCGGTTCATGGTTCCGCAGCTACGGCAACGAGAACTGGGAATTCGACGAACACGGGCTGATGCGCCTGCGCATCGCCAGCATCAACGTCCTGCCGATCGGCGAGGCCGATCGCAAGTATCACTGGCCGCTCGGCCGGCGGCCGGACGACCACCCGACACTGTCGGAGCTCGGACTTTAGCATCTTGCCGCAAGGAAGCTTTCGATGAACGCGCATGCTTTCACCAGCGACGTCGCCTTCACGCCGACCGTCAAGGCGATCCAGGCCCGCAAAGGCTCACGTCAGTCCTACGCCCGCGTCGAGGAGCGTGGCGGCTGGCAGGCCGGCATCACCCCGGATCTTGCCGCCTTCATCGAAATGCAGACCAGCGTCTTCCTGTCGACCGCCAACCGCGAGGGGCAGCCCTATGTCCAGCATCGCGGCGGGCCGGCCGGCTTCCTCAAGGTGCTGGATGAACATACGATCGGCTTCGCGGATTTTTCCGGCAACCGGCAGTTCATCACGCAGGGCAATCTGGCCGACAATCCAAGGGCGTTCCTGTTCCTGATCGACTATATGCACCGCCAGCGCATCAAGCTCTGGGGCACCGCGCGCGTCGTCGAGAACGATGCCGAACTGATGGCGAAGCTGATGCCGCAAGACTACAGAGCGCGCCCCGAGCAGGTCGTCCTGTTCACGGTCTCGGCCTGGGATGCCAATTGCCCGCAGCACATCCCGCAACGGTTCGAGGCAGCCGACGTCGCGGCGGCACTCGGCGAGCGGGACAAGCGTATCGAACGCCTTGAGCAGGAGATCGCACGACTCAGGGGAAATTCGGGCGCGGCCGCAGGGGAATAATCAGCCGCCGGCCGCGGTTTCGGCCAGCGCGATGCCGTTGGGCGTCGGCTTGACAGGCACGATGCCGCGCGCCAGCGCAAGCAGATATTTGTTGTATTCGGTGAACAGCACGCGCAATGCCCGCGGCTTGGTCAGCCAGCCGCCATTGTCGAGGTTGGAATTGACCACCGGATAGGGCTCGAGCTTGGCGCCATGCAGCAGCCTGCCCATTTCCAGCAGGCTGCGCGGCATATGATAATTGTTGGTGACGAGGATCACCGTGCCATAGGCGTGGCTCTCGACCCATTTGGCGCTTTCCTCGGCATTGCCGATCGTGTCGAGCGCGGCGCGGTCGATGTCGACGCAACAGGAGAACAGATTCTTGTCGCCGCCGGTTGCCGCCTGCAGCTGGCGACGGCTGGCCGAAGGATGCACGCCGCTGATCAGCAGCCGTTCGCCCTTGCCGGACGCCAGCAGATCCATCGCGGCATCGAGGCGGGACTGGCCGCCGGTCAAGACAATGATCGCGTCTGCCCTGGCCGGATTGGCGGGCGTCGTCAGGGG